>JBDTWC010000182.1:0-5775 GCA_040006875.1 Acidobacteriota bacterium
GAGCCCCCGGTGGGCGCCGGTACCGGCGCCGTGGCCGCGGCGCTCGTCAATGCCCTCGGCGACGAGGCCTTCCGCCGTTACCCGATGACGCCGGATCTGCTTCTGACGTCGATTGAATCCAAGACCTGGCAGCACGACGCGCTGACCGCGCACCTCTAAGGGAGTTTCGAATCATGGCTGTGATTCACGACATGATGCCGGCGTTCGAACTGCTGCAGCCGGCCAGCGCCGACGACGCAGTGGCGCTGCTCGGCAAGCACGGCGCCGACGCCTGGGTGATGGCCGGCGGTCTCGACAGCTTCGACTGGCTGAAGGACCGCATCCGCCGCCCCCGCTACGTGGTCGATCTCGGCGGCATCGAGGCGCTGCGCGGCGTCAAGGCGGCCGGCGACGGGATCGAGATCGGCGCGATGACCACCCTGACCGAGGTGGTGCGTCACCCGCTCGTCAAAGAGAAGTTCGGCCTGCTGATGGAGGGCGCCGAGAAGGCGGCCTCGCCGCAGATCCGCAACCAGGGCACGATCGGCGGCAACGTGTCGCAGGACGCGCGCTGCTGGTATTACCGCGCCGGCTGGTCGTGCTACCGCGCCGGCGGCAGCACGTGTTACGCCGACACGCCCACCGCCGTCAACCGCGAGCACGCCATCTTCGGCGCCGACCGCTGCGTGGCCGTCAATCCGTCGGACACGGCGCCGGCGCTCATCGCCCTCGACGCGAAGATGGTCATCAAGTCGGCCCGCGGCGAACGCACCGTGGACGCGCAGAACTACTTCGTCGGTCCGGGCACCGACATCACGCGCCTCACCGTGCTTCAGCCCGGGGAACTGCTCACCGCCATCCGTATTCCGGGTACCTGGGCAGGCGCCGAGTTCTACGTCGAGAAGGTCGCCGACCGCAAGGTGTGGGACTTCCCGCTGGTCAACATCGCCTCGGCCATGAAGGTCTCGGGCAATACCATCGAGCGGGCGCGCATCGTGGTCAACGCGGTGGCTGCACGGCCGATGCGGCTCGAAGCGGTCGAGGCCTACGTGGCCGGCAAGCCGCGCAACGCCGACACGGCCAACGCCGCCGGCGAGATGGCCGTCACGGGCGCGGTGCCGCTCGCGCACAACGCTTACAAGATTCCGATGATGCGCAACCTGGTGAAGCGCGCCATCCGCGGAGGGGACAACGGATGGGCATCGACTTCCTAACCCGGGGCATCAGCCCCTGGGGTCAAACGATCTTCACCCACATCTCCTGGGATCTGCTGTGGGTGGCGTTCTTCGCCGGGGTCGTGTTCCTGGCCGCGCACTCGGTCTACATGCTGCTCTCGGCTCACACCAAGCGCGCGTCGGCCGAGGTCGACGTGCTCGAGGCAAAGCTGAAGAACCTGCCCGAGAAGATCCAGCGCCACAGCCTGGCCGCGCGCATGTTCCACTGGATCATGGCGGCCGCGATGTTCACGCTGCTGTTCACGTCCTTCCTGCCGATCGTGGGCGTGAAGTTCGCGTGGGTGCAGTGGCACTGGATGGCCGGCCTGGTGCTCGCCGCGTCGATTCTTTACCACATCATCCACGCCACGTTCTTCATGGACTTCTGGTCGATCTGGGTCGGCCCCAAGGACCTCCCGGAATTCAAGGCCGAGATGATGCGCGAGCTGAGCGGCAAGGAAGGCGGGCCCAAACCCGCCAAGTATCCGCTCGGCAACCGGCTCTATCACATGGCCATCGTGGTGACGGGCCTGCTCGCCACCATCACCGGCCTGATCATGATGAAGAAGGTCCAGACGCCCTTCTTCACGCGCGACCCCTATATCCTCGGCGACGCCACCTGGGGGTGGATGTACGTCGGGCACGGCGCGGCCGGCGTGGCCCTGGTCGGCTTGACCATGGCTCACGTCTACTTCGCCATCCGGCCCGAGAAGTTCTGGCTCACGAAGTCGATGCTCTTCGGCTTCATCACGCGGCGCCAGTACCTCGAGCACCACGACCCTGCGCGCTGGCGCGTGCCCGGCTCCGACCCTGTCGGCGGCCGTCCGTCGGAATAGCTGCATGCGCGATCAGATCAAGGCTCGATGCAACGCCATCGAGGAGGCCTACGAGTTCATGCTCGCCTATGCGGCGCAGGGTCTCGCCAGTGATGCCGGGTCGAGTGCGGGCGGGCAAGTGCGCGCCTTCCTATCGGGTCTCGAGGCCGCGCTCGACGGCCTGACCGGGGTGTTCCTGGGCGTCGTCGCCGCCGAGCAGCCCCCGGGGGCGGCGGAGTATCACGCCTTCATCGAGGTGCTGGAGCGCGACGCGCACGCCGCCCGCGCCGCCGTGCGTCTGGTGCTGGCGCAGCCCGGCATCAGCTCGCAGCTGGTCGACAACTTGAACGCCTCGATTCACCTGCGGGCGCTGCTCACCGACATCTTCCTCGTCGACGAGTTGCTCAAGACCCAGCCGGCGCAAGCCTAGGACGCGGCCTGCAGCACGGTGGTCATCGCGGCCACGCTCTGCGGGCACAGCTTCCCCGCCGACGCATCCTCGGTCAGCATCCCAATCACCCGTTCCAGCGCCAGGCCGGCCCGATAGGGCCGGTCTGACCGTAGTGCGTCGGTCACATCGGCCACCGCCAGCACGCGGGCCGACGGGCTGAGCGCTGCGCCGGTCAGGCCGAGATGGTAGCCCTTGCCGTCGAGCCGCTCGTGATGGCAGGCGGCGTCGAACGCCACTTCCTGGAAGATCGGCACGCGGTCGAGGATCTCGAAGGTGTGGCGCGTGTGCTCGCGCATCGCCGCCCACTCCTCCGGCGCCAGCGCGCCCGGCTTGTCGAGCACGCTGTTTGACACCCCCAGCTTGCCGATGTCGTGCAGCAGCGCGGCGTGGCGAAGCCGGGTCCGCCGGGCCGGTGCGAATCCGAGCACGGTGGCCGCCTGCACGGCGTAGTCGGCCACGCGTCTGGAATGGTCGTGGGTGTAGGGCGACTTGGCGTCGATGACGCCGGCAAATGCCTCGACCACGCGGTCGAGACCGGCGTCGTCGGTCACGACCAGCGCCGGCGCGGGCGCCGCGGCGTGCAGCAGCTCGAGCGGATCGGCGGTGGTCAGCGCTTGCCAGAAGCCGGCGTTACGGCCCATCACCCGCATCGCCCGCACCAGTGCCGGGTCGAACCAGCGGCCCGACCGCTTGCTGACCACCGACAGCGCGGCCGGCAGCCCGCCCTGCTGCCAGAAGATCTCGGTGACCTGCGCGATGCCGATGATCTGGGCGAGCAGCGAGATGTCGTGGCGGCGCAGGCCGGCCGGCTGACCGCCGCCGTCCCAGTGTTCGTCCATGGCGCGGATGGCTTCGGCCGTGGCCCGCGACAGGCCCAGGTCGAGGGCGATGGCGGCGCCGCGATCGCAGCGGATCTGGTACAGCTCGCGTTCGGCCCTGGAGCCGGACACGGCCAGGCGAACCAGGCGGCCAGCCTTACGCCACGGCGTCTCGCCCCGGCCCACGTGCTCGAAGGCATGGCCAATCTTCTCCGACCAGTTGCGCCAGTCGGTCAACCACACCGCGCGTTTGACCTGGTGGTCGCTGCCGCCGCTCAATTGGTGCACGCGAGCGGCGTTGCTCGAGCAACCGGCGTCCTTGAGCAGCAGCGCGTGGAAGAGGTCGCCCTTGGCCTGGTCGTCGACGCCGAGCAGCCCGGCCAGCTCCATCCCGATGAGGCACGAGCGCACGGCGTGTCCGGCGGGATGGCCTTCGGTGATGTCCAGGGCCCGCGACAGGCCGGCGATGACGTCCATGGCCGGCACGGCCTGGCTAGTCGCAACTGGCGTCGCGACTCGAGCAAGTGGAGTCGCGACTCGAGCAAGTGGAGGGCTCACGCCCAGCGGTCAGCAAGAAAGGTGCCCTGGGCAGGCTCGCCCGTCAGTGCCTGCGGCTGCGCGCCGCGACGGGCAACCGCGTGCTCCAGAACGAGCCACGCGCTGACACAATCCGGTGGGAGCAACCGGCCCGCCGGCACGTTCACATCGGCTGCGACCCATGCGGGTGTCAGACCGTGGCGGTCTGCTCGACCACGAACAGGTTGTTCTCGGTCTCCTGGATGGTGACCTCGATGCGATAGGCGAGGCCACGGTCAGGGTAACGGCTGCGAATCAGCTCGACGACCCGGCTGTAGACGTAGTGCGCCACGTTCTCCACGCTCGGGCTCTTGCCCGCGACGACCACGATGCCTTCGGGCTCGAAGAGCGCGGAGTCGAGGAGCGTGGCGTCCGAAGCCACGACCAACATCTTGTGGTCGAGGTCGCGCATGACCTGCTTGATGACGCCGAAGTCGAGCGACATGTCGAGGGCGTCGCGCGGAAATGTCTCGGTGGCAATCGACACGGTGCCCCGCCACGTGTGGCCGTGCACGAACCGGCACACGCCGGGATAGCCGAGCTGACGGTGCCCGGTGTGGAACTTGGCGTGAACGATGATTTTTTCCATGGACGGCGCGGCCCGGCACTGCGGCGCCAAGTCACCCATCCAGTATAGATGCACCCTTCCGTGCGGTCTGGCCGCGTTCCCTCACCATGCGGTACTGGTCGGGCCCTTGAGCGCCGCCAGCACGCGCGCGTCGCGGAACGGCACGCGGCGCAGGCGCACGCCGGTGGCGTCGACGATCGCGTTGGCCACGGCCGCGAGCAGCGGCTTACACACCGTTTCTCCCGCGCCGTAGTGCGGCAGGTCGGGCCGGCCGGGCGTGGGATCGCCGTTCACGATCACGATGTCGATGCGCTCGGGCGTGTCGGTGTGCGTGAGCGTGGGATGCGACACCCAGTCGACGCTGAGCACTTTCTCGCGATCGAAGCGCACCTCTTCATGCAGCGCCCGACTCAGCGAGTGCAGCAGGCCGCACTCGAGCGTGCGGGTCAGGCCGAGCGGGTTGACGACCAGTCCGCAGTCGTGCGCGCACACCAGCCGCTTGACCCACACGTGACCGGTGCGCCGGTTCACCTCGACCTCGGCGATCTCGGCCACCACTGTCTGGCTGCGGAAGGCGTAGGCGAGACCGCGGCCGGTCACCACTTCCCCGCTGACGCGCGGCGCCGGCCCCGGACGCGACTGCCAGCCGTAGGTCTTCATCGCCGCCTCGATCACCGCGATCGAACGGGCGCGCTTGAAGCCGCTGTCGTCGCCCGCGCCCCGCTTGAGCATCGCCAGGCGGAACTCGGCGGGGTCGGCCTTGGCCGCCGCGGCCAGCTCGTCGATGAACGACTCCGACGCGAACGTCACTTGCGGACCATCGGGATCGCGCAGGTTGCCCGTGCGCAAGGGCGTCTCCCACACGAGCGGCAGACTCACCACCTGCGTGGTCGTGCGCCGATGCGGAATGGCGTACATGTCCGACGGCGTGGAGGCTCGGCCGCGATTCGGCGCGGTCTTGCGCTGTCCCGTCAACTGCGCGATCAGCACCGTGTCGAACTCGTTGTAGCCGACGTGGTTGTGATCGGCGGCGCGCGCGCGGTAGTCCACGGCGGTGAGCGCACCCGAGGCGTCGAGCGCGCCGCGCATGTCGACCGCGTAGGCCGGGCCCTTGGTGTCCCACGCCGTTTCTTCGTCGCGCATCCACTGCATGCGCACCGGCCGCCCCAGCTCGGTGGCGATGAACGCCGCCTCGAAGCCGGCGTCTTCCGCCGCAGTGCGGCCGAAGGCCTGCGGCCCCTGCATCCACACGACGCGGACGCGGTCGCGTGGCATCTTCAGGAACTGGGCGACGCCGTTGCGTAGCCCGTACGACTTCATGTCGTTGGAGTAGATGGTGAGCTGCCCGCCGGTG
>JBDTWC010000183.1:0-5755 GCA_040006875.1 Acidobacteriota bacterium
GAACAGCTGGTCGAAGGCCACGCGCGGATCGCGGATCATCGGCATCGGGTCTTTCGGCGACGCCCAGCTGATCGTGTCGGTGTAGACGCACGAGTAGCCGTAGGAGCAGCCCCCTGCGGCATCGACGTTCTCGATGCACAACTGCATCGAGGGGATCGGCGTTTCCTGTCCGAACTTGTGCGCGTAGTACTGGTCGAGCGAGACGCCGGCGTGCACGTCGGAACTCTGCGTCTGCTTCGGGTGGACCTGGGTGAGGAACACGGCGCTCGACCGGAAGTGGTCGCCGCCGATTTCCGGCAGCTCGAACGCCTCGGCGTTGCGCACGTCGGTATTGCTCACGATCGTGAGGTAGTCGCGCAGCGGCTCGAGCGGCAGGAGCGCCGACGGCGCCAGGTCGAAGGCGCTACCGGCGGCGGCTGGGGCCCACATGTTCTGCTTGATGCCGATGGCGGTGCTGCCGGCCGAGCCGTGCACCATCTCGATGCACGCCAGGCGTAGCTTCCCCGCCGCCGTCTTGGCCAGTGCCGTGCGCGCCGGGACCATGGCTTCGAGGAATGGCAGCGCCACGGTGACTCCGAGGCCCTTCAGAGCGGCGCGCCGGGACAGGGACTTTTGCGTGATGAACATATGGTTGTCTCTCGATCCTATCGTTCCATCGTCGTCGTGGTGGCGGCGTCGGCCGCGCGGCTCATCTTGAATGCCTGGCTGGCGGCCACGCCCTGCACGAAGGCCGTGACCTTGTAGTTCTGCGCCGCCGCGTCGCGAATGATCTGCCGCACGGTGGGCATGTCGTAGGCCTCGACCCGCCGGCCGAGCGCATACGTCATCAGACGCTCGGTGAAGCTCAGAAGGAACGCGTCCTGGTGCTTGATGAGGGCCGCGCGCAGGCCGACCGGGCCGTTCATCTTGGTGCCGTCGTAGAGGTCGCCTTTGGGATCGACCGGCACCTCGTTGTCCTTGATGCGCCACGCGCCGGTGACGTCGAAGTTCTCGAGCGCGAGGCCGAGCGGGTCGATGACCTTGTGGCACGACATGCAGGCCGGGTTGGCGCGATGCTGTTCCATGCGCTCGCGCACCGACAGGGTGCGGCCGCCCTTGGTGTCCTTGGTCTCGTCGAGGGCCGGCACGTTGGGCGGCGGGGCCGGCGGCGGCGAGCCGAGCAGCACTTCCATGATCCACTTGCCGCGCAGCACCGGCGAGGTGCGGTCGGCAATCGAGGTCAGGGCCAGCACGCTGCCTTGGCCCAGAATGCCGCGGCGGTTCGGATCGGTGATGGCCACGCGGCGGAAGGCCGGGCCGGTCACGTTGGGAATGCCGTAGTGCACGGCCACGCGTTCGTTCACGAACGTGTAGTCGCTGTCGAGCAGGTCGAGCACGCTACGGTCCTCGCGCACCAGGCTGTCGAAGAAGAGCTCCGTTTCGCGGCGCATGCCGGCGGCGAGCGTGTCGTCGTAGTCCGGATACTGCAGGTAGTCCGGAACCATCTTGTCCAGGTCCTGGAGGCGCAGCCACTGCGCCGCAAAGCGCGTCGACAGCGTCTCCGAGCGTCCGTCAGCCAGCATCCGGCTCACCTGCTTGCGCAGGCCCACGGGCGTGCGCAGCTGGCCGGCAGCGGCGGCCTTGAGCAATTCGCCGTCGGGCACCGTGCCCCACAGGAAGAATGACAGCCGCGACGCCACGTCCTGGTCGTTGATCCGGTACGACTGCCCGGCACGCAGCGTGGTCGGCACCTCTTCGAGCCGGAACACGAAGCGCGGGCTGGCGAGGATGGCTTGCAGCGCGAAGCGGATGGCCTGCTCGAAGTCGCCCTTCTTGCGGCCCTGCTGATAAAAGCCAGTGAGCACCTCCAGGTCGGCGGCCGAGGTCGCCCCCCGGAAGGCGCGCTCGGCCAGGTTCTTGAGGATGTCGGCGGCGCACGGCGCTTCTTCGGCGGCCGTGGTCGGGCGGCAGGTGAACACCAACCGGCGGCTCACCGTGTCGGACACGCCGGTCACGTCGTAGGGACCGTTCACGGACATGTCGCGCAGGTGCGGCATCAGCGTGACGCCAAAACTCATGCTCACGTCGGCGAGCGTATTCTCCACCGGCACCAGGATGTCGTCGATCGGCGCTTCGAACTTCTGCACAAACGACGCCGAGACCCGGTGCGGACCGGCCTTGACCGAGATGCGCGCCGTCTTCGGGTCGAGGCTGTTCTTCGGATCCGATTCGCTCATGCGCGTGTTGAGCGGAATCAGCCCGACGCGTTCGCCGTCGATCGAGATGTCGATCTCTTCGTTGATGCCCATCACGCTCAGCGTGCTGCGGCCGTAGAGACCACCGAGCGGCTCGTTGTGCAGGTTCACCCCGATCACGTACTCGCCGTCGGCCGGGAAGATGTGCATCACCGAGATGCCGCCGCGCGTGCCCATGGGCGCGCCGTCGATGTGGCGCATCTGTGACATGGTGCGGCCGACCTTGTAGGTGGTGGCCGCGGCCGTGGCCTCACGGTCACCGACCGCGAGGCGGCTGATCTGGCTGGCCGCCCGCAGGTAGCCTTCGAGCACCGTGGGCGACAGGCCCTGCACGTCGGCCACGTTGTCGAAGCCGTTGCTGAGCGTGTCGGGCGGCAGGAACGCCGCGATGTCGACCTCGATGCCGAGCAACTCCTTCACCGCGCGCGTATACTCGGCGCGGTTGAGCCGCTGGAACGGCCGCCAGCCGGGGTTGGGATTGATCGATGCGTGCTCGTCCATGCGCGACTCGAGCGCGCTCGTCAGCGCGGCGATCGTAGCGACATCGGGCCGTTTGGCACCGGCCGGGGGCATCATGCCGGTGCGCAGCTTGCGGATCATCTTCTCGGCCAGGTCCGGCTGCTCCTGGGCGCGCATCGCGCTCCAGTTGGCCAATGACAGCCCGCCCGCCTTGCCGCGCTCGCTGTGACAAGTGGCGCAGTAGGTGGTGACGAGTTCGGTCTGAGTGACCGCGGTGAGGGTCGGATCGACGGCGTGTGCCGGCGCCGGCTTAGGCGCCGCAGGCCGGGCCGCGGCCGGCGTCGGCGCGCGCATCGGCACGGGCGTCGCAACCTGCGCCGGAGCGGCGGCCGGGCCGGATCCCGTCTGAGCCGCCACCGACCATCCGAGCGCTGCGACGAGCGCCGCGCCACCGAGCCATGTCGAACGTGAAGTGGTCATGCCTGTTCTCATCTGCGTAGCCGTGCCGGTCCTGCTTGCGCAAAAACGGCTGGGGCATCCGTGGATGCCCGCAGCCGTTCCGTGGTCCTTACCGCCGCGGCGTGCCGCCCGCTAGCACGACACGCACTTGTGGTTGTTCTTCGCGCCCAGCTTCTCGAGCATCTTCAGCGCTTCGGCATAGGGCTGCGTGCGCTGCACCGGGCCGTTGGCCATGTCGGCCGTGGTCTGGCCTTCGCGATTCACGCGGGTCACATCGGCGCCCTTCGACACCAGGTAGTCGATCATGGCCACATCGCCGCGCGCTGCCGCCTGATGCAGTGCCGTGTTGCCTTCGTGATCGGCGGCGTTCACGTCGGCGCCGAGATCCTCGACCAGATACTTCACCGCGGCCAGCATACCCGAGGGTGCGTAGCGATGGGAGTTGGCCGCGAAGCCTTCGCCGTAACCGACACCGGCGGCTGCCTGGAGGGGTGTCACACCCGGGCCGCCAACCGGCAGCACCGGCAGGCCCGAGACGTCGCCGCCTTCACGCACGCCGGCATCGCCCACCCGTGGCCGGCCGGCCGGCTTGGTCGTCGGCAGGTTCGAGTCGGCGCCGTAGGCCACCAGCATCTTCATCGCGTCGACGTCGGACGCGTAGGCGGCGCGCCAGAACGGCGTGGCGCCGATCTCGTCGACCCCCGAGAGGTCGAAGTTGTAGCCCGAATACCACACCTTGAACTTGAGGCGCGCGTTCGGGTCGGCGCCCTTGTCGAGCAGCGCCTTCAACGTGTCGAGATAGGTAGCCTTCTGCTGCAGGTATGAGCGCGGCTGCGGGTAGAGCGCCTTGGGCGCCCACTGGACGTTCAGCACGCCGTAGAGCGGCGTCACGCCGTTCTCTGCGGCCAGGTTTGGGTTCGCACCCTTGGCGAGCAGGTGCAGCGCGATGTCGAAGTGTCCGTTGGCGATGGCCAGCACGAGCGGGCTGCTCTTGTCGCCCGCGCTCACCTGGTTGACGTCGGCGCCGGCGTCGAGCAGCACCTGCACCGCGTCCATCGAGCCCTGGCGCACTGCGAAGAGCAGCGGCGTGAGTCCGCCCTGCCAGCCGACGAGTTCGTTGTAGCGGAACTGGCGATCGACGCCGGCCTTGCCAACGGCCCCACCGCCTCGACGTCCCCCCTGCGCGGCAGCTGCCGGTGCGGCGGGCGCCGCTGCGGCCGCGGGAGCGACCGCTGGGGTCGCCGGCCGGGTCGCGGCATTCGGTTCCGGCGCGGGCGTTCCGGCCGGACGGGCCGCGGGCGCCGCACCAGCCGCCGGCGCCGTCGCCGGCGCAGGTTGCCGGAATTCTTCGTCGGGCGAGGTGAGCAAGGCCAGGTTCACGACCTTGGTCGTGGCCTTGACGTTGGCCCCGGCCGCGATCAGCGCCTTCATGGCCTCGACGCGCGAGAATGCCGCCGCGAACATCAGCGGCGTCTGCTGCATCGACGACTCCTTCGCCTCGAGGTTCGATCCGGCCGCAATCAGGGCCTTCACGGCGTCGGCGTTGCCCGAGGCGGCCGCCAGCATCAGCGGGGTCGTCCCGGTCGAGGTCGCCGCCTTGGCATCAGCGCCAGCCTTGAGCAGCACGTCGACCACCGGCGCGTTGCCGTTGCGGGCGGCCAACACAAGCGGCGTGTTGGCGCCGAGGCGCGTCGTGGCCTTCACGTTGGCGCCGGCGTAGACCAGCATCTGGGCCAGTTCGGCGTCGTCCTTCATGGCCGCCCAGTGGAGCGCGGTCATGCCATCGCCCTGCGCGGCGTTGACGTCGCTGCCCTGCTGCAGCAGGGTCTTGACCGCGACGCGGTCACCCTGCATGGCGGCATCGGCGACCGGTGCCGTCGCTTGCGCGACGAGCATCGCCGAGGCCAGCACCCCGGCGACCACACCGGCCATCACGACCCGCCCGTTCACTGCACACATCCGGAATCGCATCACAGATCTCCTAAACAGCGGCCGTCGCATCGGGCGCGGCGTTGAGGTCCATCACGCCCGTGCTGTCGCCGAACGCCTTGCGGTCGGTGAGGCCGAGCAGGTGCATGGCGCCGAGCATTGGATTCGCCATCGGGGTGCCTTCGGCGGCCTTGATGTGCAGACCGCCCTTCAGCTGACCGCCAGCGTGGCCGGCAAAAATCAGCGGGCAACGCTTGTGGTTGTGCACGTTCGAGTTGCCCATCGGCGACCCGTAGACGATCAGCGTGTTGTCGAGCAGGCTGCGCTCGCCGTCGGGCGTGTTCTTCAGCTTGTTCAAGAAGTAGGGCAGCTGGGCCACGTGATAGGTGTTGATCTTCTGGAACTCGCGGACCCGATCTTCGCGATCCTGATGATGCGACGACGGGTGGAAGCCGCCGTTGACGCCGCTCTCAGGATAGGCGCGACTCGAGCCGTCGCGCGCCATCTTGAACGAGAACACGCGGGTGATGTCGCTTGCGAAGGCCACCGCCTGGAGGTCGAACATCAGGCGGACGTGCTCGGCGAAGGCGTCGGGCACGCCAATCGGCGCGCCCGGCAGCTCGCGAGGATCGCCGCTCGAGTTCGACGCTTCGACCTTCTGGATGCGGCGCTCG
>JBDTWC010000184.1:0-5745 GCA_040006875.1 Acidobacteriota bacterium
GCGGTGAAGAACGCCGCCGGGTAATGCATCTTGAAATACGCGCTCGCATAGGCGATCAACGCAAAGCTCGCCGCATGTGATTCCGGAAATCCATACAACGCGAACGACGTAATCGACAGCACGATGCGATCGGCGGTGTCGCCGGTGATGCCGTGCTTGGCCATGCCTTCGCGGAGCAGGCCTTCGAGTTGCTTCATCCGCTTTTCGGATCGCTTGAAGCCCATGGCGCGGCGCAGGTCTTCCGCCTGGCCGCCGGTGAAGCCGGCTACCACCATGGCCATGCGCAGGAGCTGTTCCTGGAAGAGCGGCACGCCGAGCGTGCGCTTGAGCACCGGCTCGAGCAGCGGATGGTCGTAGGTGATGGCTTCGCGCCCGGCGCGACGATCGAGGAACGGATGCACCATCTGGCCCACGATCGGCCCGGGCCGGATGATGGCCACCTGCACCACCAGGTCGTAGAAACAGGCCGGCTTCAATCGCGGCAGCGTGGCCATCTGCGCGCGCGACTCGACTTGGAACAGCCCCACCGTGTCGGCGGCCTGCAGCATGGCGTAGACCGCGGCGTCGTCCTGAGGAATGCTCGCCATGTCGAGGAGAGGGGCTGGGCGAGGCCCGGGTTGCGGGTCGCGGGTTCCGGGCCCCGCATTGATGATCGTAAAAGCGTCCTGCAGCGCCGACATCATGCCCAGGCCGAGCAGATCGACCTTGATGAGACCCATGTCGGCGCAGTCTTCCTTGTCCCACTGCACCACCACCCGGCCCGGCATGCTGGCGTTCTCGAGCGGCACGACCGACGACAGCGCGCCCTGGCAGATCACCATGCCGCCGGAGTGCTGGCCCAGATGCCGCGGCAGGTCCTGCATCTGCTGCCACAGCGTGGCAAAGTGCACCACGCGCGGCTGTTGCGCATCCACGCCCACGGTTTGCATGTTCCTGGCCAGCGAGTCGTTGGCGTCCTGGAACTCGAAGTTGTGCATCACCCGCGCCAGCCGATCGACCTGCGCCGGGTCGAGGTTGAGCGCCTTGCCCACTTCGCGCGCCGCGCTCTTGCCGCGATAGGTGATGACGTTGGCGGTCATGGCCGCGCCGTGCTGGCCGTACTTGGCGTAGACGTGCTGGATGACGCGCTCGCGTCGATCGCCGCTCGGCAGATCGAGGTCGATGTCGGGCCACTCGCCGCGCTCTTCCGAGAGAAAGCGTTCGAAGAGCAGCTCCATGCCCACCGGATCGACGGCCGTGATGCCGAGGCTGTAGCACACGGCGCTGTTGGCGGCCGAGCCGCGCCCCTGCACGAGGATGTCGTGCTGGCGGCAGAAGTTCACGATGTCCCACACGATCAGAAAGTAGCCGGCGAGATCGAGCTTCTCGATCAGGTTCAGCTCGCGTTCGATCTGCGCGCGGGCCTGGTCGTGATACGGGCGATAGCGTTCGCGCGCGCCGATGTCGGCGATCTTGCGCAGGAACGACGCCTCGGTGTCGCCGGGCGGCACGGGATAACGCGGAAAGCGGTAGCCCAGATCCTGCATGCTGAACTCGAGCCGATCGGCCAGCTCGCGCGTGGCCGTGACGGCGTGCGGCAGATCTTCAAACAGCCGCGCCATCTGCGCCGGCGACTTCAGATAACGCTCGGCGTTGGCCAGGAGTCGACGGCCGGCCTGCGCCAGCGTGGTGTGCTCGCGGATGCAGGTGAGCACGTCGTGCAGGGGCCGTTCCGCCGCCGCCGCGAAGCGCACGCCGTTGGTGGCCAGAATGGGCACGCGGAACGCCTCGGCCAGCGACACGAGCAGCTCGTTGTCGTGGGCTTCGTCGCGCTGCAGGTGGCGCTGCAGTTCCACATAGAGGTTGGCGCGGCCGAAGACGCCGACCAGCCGATCGAGCAGCCCGCCCACGCCGTGCCGCTCCGACCGCAACAGCGAGCGGCCGGCCAGGGCCACGAGTCCGCCCACGTGGCCATCGAGTTCGTCGAGCGTGAGCGCGCCTTCGCCCTTGGGCGCACGCAGCTTCATGCGCGTGATGAGCCGGCACAGGTTACGGTAGCCCTCTTGGGAAGAGACAAGGACGGGCAGACACCAGCGGCTCGCGGCTCGCGGCTCACGACTGGGGCTGCGTGCAGAACGGCTGGCAGCTGACGGCTGGCGCCTGGAGGGTTCACGAGCCGCGGCGTCTGGAGACGGGTTCTCGACCGTCAGCTCGGCGCCGATGATCGGGCGCAGGCCAGCGGCTCGGGCCGCCTTGTGGAAGCGTGGCGCGCCGTAGACGCCGTCGCGATCGAGCAGCGCCACCGCGGGGTAGCCCAGTAGAGCCGCGCGCTCGATGAGCGGCTCGGGCAAGGTGGCAGCCCGCAGGAAGCTGAAGGCGGAGGAGGTGTGGAGTTCGATGTACACAGCGGTTAGGGCTCGCGGCTAGCGGCTCGTCCCGGCCATTCCGGGATCACGCCGCGACCGCCTGAAAATGACTACTGTGTAAGTTCGGACGAGGGGGCCGATTGCGGCATGGGACTCCCTGCCGCTAGTCGAACGTGCCCTCGACAAACCACTGCCCCACTTCCCGTTCGAGGAAGACGCGGCACGAAACGCCGTCGGCGAGCACGACATCCCATTCGTCGCGATCCCAGGGGGTGGAGCGCGCCGCCGCGCGAGACGGATCGCCGGCAGATTCGTCCCACCAGTGCCCCGACGTACGCCACGGGCCAGCGCTGTCGATGACCGCGCCGCCGCTGATCCCACGGCGATCGGGCGTGAGACGAATGGGCCGGCCGTCTTGCACCGTGACGCGCGCGGGCACGGGCAGGCGGAAGCGGCGGAAAGCCACAGAACAGGGGCTGGGGGCTAGGGGCTGGCGGCCAGTCGGGCCCGCTGGCACGCTACCGAGACCAGGATCTTCGGGCCCCAGTCCACTATTCCCCACGCCCCCAGCCCCAGCACTATTGAAGGGCCGCATCTTGAACGCCCCCGGACGCCACGAGTCGACGAGCGCGGGCGAGCCCACGTGCGATTCGCCCATGAGCGCGCCGAGGCGGGCGATGAGCGTGGACACTTGCTCGGCCGATGGCTGCGCCCGTTCGAGCAGCGACCACTGCACGATGCGCCCGGGCGTGGGTTCGACGCGCACGATCACGCGATCGATGGCCGCGGCCGGCGGATGGGATTCGAGATCGAGCAGGATGAGCGTGCGCAGGGTCTTCGGATCGCGCATCGGCGCCGGCAACGGCAGCGTGCGCGTGTGGGTGTCGCGCGTGGTGAGGTGCAGCTCGGTGTGCAGCACGGCCACGCCGCGATCGGCGCGCTCTAGTCGCACGGCGAGCGGCTCGAGCACCCGTCCGAGCACGAACGAGAGCGGCTCCAGCCCTTCGATCGGCCACTCGAGTTCGAGCGACGCGTCAAACGGCTCGTCGTCGACCAGCGGCACGAGCGGCGCCCGGTCGTCGCCCCGTGCGGCGTGCTGCCAGCGCGAGCCGAGCGGCCCCAGGCGCGACGACAGCTCGGGTGCCGGCAGGGCCGCGAACTCGCCGAGCGTGCGGATGCCCCAGCGGCGCAGCACGTCGAGCGCCTGATTGGCGCGCAGGCGCGCGGTGTCGTCGGCGCGCCGGCTGCCGCGACTCATCTGCACCTGACCGCGCACGCGCCGGCGGGTCTGCGGCCCCTGGTGCGTGTCGCGCGGATGCACCCACCCAGACGCCGGGGTGTCGGCCGGGGCGACGCGCGCGCCTTCGGACGCACTGCCGCCATCCCATGCAGCCAGCGTGGCCACCGGCAGCGCCGCCAGCGCGGTGCGCGCCTCGGCCAGTGTGACTGCCACACTTACTCCCGGGCGACCGAGGGCGAGCAGCGACGCCGCGGTGTGCGTGGGCGCCACGGCCAGACGCACCGTGCCGGCATCGACCAGCGCCCGGCGCAGATGCTCGGCCACGTCGCGCGCGCCGCCGAACAGGCGGGCAACGCCGATGAGATCGCACAGCACGAGCCGATCGCACACCTCGACCCGCGGCGAAAACGACTGCGCCACCCGCACCAGCGTGGCCACGGGAGCAGCCACCGAATAGAGCGCGGCAAACATGACTAGCGCTCCGCCCAGAGACGATCGACGCGCGGCTCGGCCGACAGCGGCACGCGACCGGCCACCTGCTGCCGCGACGACGCCACCCGCACCTCGAACCGCAGGCCGTCGAACCGGCGGGCGCGCGGCCCGTCGCCCTTCCAGGCCGCGCGGGTGGTCACATCGCCCCGGATGGGCGTGGGCGACGGGCGCGCGGCCGGAACGGCGGTGAACGGCTGGCTCGACGCGGTGGCGCGCGGCGCCACCGACACGCTGCCCGGCGCCTGCACGTTGAGCGTGACGCCGCCGACACTACGGGCCAGCGGCTCGGGCGCGATGAGCACGCAGGTGGTGTCGCTGCCCTCGATGACGCGCTGCAGCCGCAACCACGTGGTGTAAGGAATACGGCGCAGAGCCACGGCCGGCACATCGGCGATGTCGAGCACCACCACCGGGCACACGCCCGATTGCAGCACCAGATTCAGCGCCTTCAGCGCCCGATCGAGCGTGCGCTCCACCATCGTGCCCGGGCCATCGACCGTGCGCACGCCCGGCAGCCACACCGGATCCACCGCACCCGCCGTTTTGGAGATGGCCTGGCCGCGCACCCACAGCAACTGCGACAGATCGATGCCACTGGCCGTGGCCGAGGCCGGGTCGAAACGATCGAACGTGTCGATCAGGGCCACGGTGTCGCCCCGGCGCGTGGCCGCCGCCATCCATTGCCACACGAGCGTGGTGCGCCCCGACGAGGCCGGCCCGACCACCTCCGACAACTGGCCGGCGGGCAGGCCGCCATGCAGATAGGTGTCGAGCGCCTGCACGTCAAACGGCACGCCGGGCGTAGTGGCCTCGGGGAGACGCGACGTGGTGAGCGTGCGGTCGAGCTTCCGGTCGCGCAGCAGGGATTCGACGGCGGCGCGGGCCGACAGAGGCGAGTCGTGCTGAACAGCGGCGGTGACTGGGCTCATGGGTTTCGCCTTTTGTTTGCGTGCGCCCATGATAGCGAAACTAAAGCGAATGTCAAGCGAAGCCCTGCAGTCATGGCACCCTGTGCGGCATGACCCAGCGACTCGCCCCCGTTCTGCTCCTGCTCATCGGCTTTGCCGCCGGCGCCGTCACTCAGCACACGCTCAGCGCCCAAGCCGCTGATCGCGTCTTCGAACTGCGCACCTATACCGCGCCGGAGGGCAAGCTGGGCGAACTGCACGCGCGCTTCCGCAACCACACGCTGCGCCTCTTCGAGAAGCACGGCATGAGCAGCGTCATCTACCTGGCGCCCATGGACGCGCCCGCCTCACAGAATCAGCTCGTCTACCTGCTGGCGCACAAGAGCCGCGCCGCGGCCACGGCGAGCTGGGACGGCTTCCGCAACGACCCCGAGTGGAAGAAGGTGGCGGCCGAGTCGCAGGTCAACGGGCCGATCACGAGCAAGGTCGAATCCGTGTTCCTCACGCCCACCGATTACTCGCCCATGAAATAGGCCACGGGCCCTGATTCCTCAGCGGTATCGATTAAGATCGCTTCGCTTGCAAGCGCACCTCTTCGCCGTTGGGCGCCGCCTGGCGTCCGCCCTCACCCACAGAGACTTCCGCCTGCTGTGGACCGGGGCGCTCGGCTCCAGCATCGGCACGTGGATGCAGAAGGTGGCGCAAGCGTGGCTGATCGTCACGCTCACCGGATCGGCCTCGGCGTTCTTCCTCGGCCTCG
>JBDTWC010000185.1:0-5696 GCA_040006875.1 Acidobacteriota bacterium
TCAAGGCCTCGAGCGCGACCTCGGACGACACGCGCAGGCCACCGAGCAGCTCGAGGCACGTCAGATAGACTTTCTCGAGCGCGCCGCGATACTGGGCCTGCCGGATGATGAACGCAAAGAGCGGCACGGCCCGCTCGTCGCGCAGCGTGCTGAGCGACTGGGTGATCATCTCGCGCGTCCGGGGCGGCCCCGAGGTGAGAGCATCGCGGAGGCGCGCGAAGCCTTCGTCGGACCCCATCTGCACGATCGCGCGCAGGTCGTCGCGCAGCACCTGCAGCTCCTCGTCGTCGAGCAGTGTCACCAGGAGCGTGACCGTTTCGGGGCCGCCGACGGCCCGCACGAGCTCGACCGCGCTGCGCCGCACGGCCGGGTTCGGCGACGCGCACAGCTCACCGACTCGCGACCGCGCCGCCGAGCCGAACGACATGAGCACCTCGCGCAAGCGGCGGATGGTGCGCGCTCCGTCCTCGACTAGGATGGCGTCGATGAGCTTGCCGACGACACTCTTGCCGAGCGACAGGCAGAAGCGCGTGGCGCGCGGCTGCTCGCTCTCATCGGCCTGACGGATGAAGAGCAGGATGTGGGTCATCACCGCGCCAGCGGCGAGCTGAGCCACGCCGCTCTGGGCCACGCTGGCGAACTCCGATGCGGCATTGCGCGATACGCGGAGCAGCGTATCGAGCAGCTCTTGCGCCGGCGACAGATCGCCCACCAGGACCAGCTGCTCGATTCGGTCCAGGGCAAGGGTGTGTACCTTGCGCCACTCTTCCCGGCGGGTCTCGACGAGCAGCAGGTCGCCGAGCACCTGCTGGTCGAGGCGCCGGACCTGCTCGTCGGACACGGTCGCCACCCAGGCCGCCACCCGTTCCGGCGGGTCATCGCCGATGCGGTCCATCTCGACCGCGATGGTGCGGGCGCGCGACAGGTCGCCAGCATAGTCCTGCGAGATGTACATCTCGTCGGTGTACGACGTGAGCATGTCCGAGGCCTGATGCCACAGCTCGTCGAAGCGCGGCTCGCGTCCGAGCGGCCCCTGGGAGGCGACCTCGGCGGCCAGGTCGAGCACGCGGCCGCGCTGGCCCTCGTCGGGCACGAGCGAATGGAATGCCTGGGCCAGCCGGGCCGTGGCATGACGATCGCGGGCCACCGCCGCGGCCACGAACCTGGCGATGATGTCCTGGTCGATCCGGGCAATCAGCTCACCGGCCAGGTCGATGCCCTCGGGCTGGCCGTCGGCGTTGGTTGGCTGCGGCTCGTCGAGCACCGAGGTGAGCACCTCGGGTGACATGTTCGGCACACTGCCGGCGAGGTTGCGCAGCACCTTGTCGAGCAGGCTCGGGTCGGTCTTCGAGACGTAGCCGGCGAGCGCATGGAGGAGCCGCGCGAGCTGCGCCTGATGCTTGCTCAGCCACCCGTTCTCGCCGGTGGCGCGTTCGACGATGTTGTCGATGAACGCCGCCATGCGCGAGCTGTTGTTGGCGATCTGGAGCAGCGTGTCGAGCATCTTGTCGTCGATGTCGGTCTGCTCACCTTGCAGGTAGGCGGTGAGGATGTTCTCCCAGTCGAAGTCGTCGCCCTCGGGTCGCTCGCGCAGGACCTCGGCGTAGTCGATTTGCCGCACTTCGAGCGGTCCGCCGCCGGCCGCTTCCCAGGCGCGAGTGATCCCGCCCTCGTCGCGAATTTCGGCCGCCGACTGCGAGAGAAGCACGAGGAAGCTGTGCCAGGCGGCGGGTTCCAGGGCCCCGGTGATGTTCAGCTCGCCCACGCTGTGGGCGTGGAGCATACCGGCCAGTTCGTTCACCGCCACGTCGGGGCGGGCCAGCATCCGGCCCCCCACGAGCAGGGTGTCGGGAGTGACCGTAATCTGGAAAGAGCCGCCCTCGACGGCGAGGCGGCCGGCGGTGGTGATGCGGCCGAGCGCGTCCTGGATCGCGGGATGCGTCGGGGGGTACATGGACACCACCCGCGCCGCGGCTTTGCAGGCGCGGGCCAGATCCAGAAGCCTGGCACTCGATTCCGGGGTCAGGAGCTCGGTCGCGTGAGACATGTACGCGGGAGTGGTTACGGATCCGGCGCCGGCGCCGACCCGCGTAGATTATAGACGCCAACCGGCTGCTATACTTCGCTCCGATTTGATGCGCGCCGTCGACATCATCCGCGCCAAGCGAGATGGCGAGCCGCTGTCCCAGGCGGCCATCGCGTCGTTCGTGCGCGGAGTGCTCGACGGCTCGTGGGCTGACTACCAGACCTCCGCCCTGCTGATGGCGATCGTGCTGCGCGGCATGACGGCGCAGGAGACCGCCTGGCTCACCGATGCCATGGTGCACTCGGGACGCCGCCTCGACCTGAGCGCCATCCCCGGCGTCAAAGTGGGCAAGCACAGCACCGGCGGGGTTGGCGACAAGGTCTCAATCGTGCTGGCGCCCCTGGTGGCGGCCTGCGGGGTGGTGATGCCGAAGATGTCGGGCCGCGGCCTCGGCCACACCGGCGGCACGCTCGACAAGCTGGAGTCGATTCCCGGGTTCCGCGTCGCCCTGTCCAGTGAGGAGTTTGTCCGGGTGCTGACCGAGGTCGGGTGCGCGCTGGTCGGGCAGACCGCCGACATCGCGCCCGCCGACAAGTCGCTCTACGCCCTGCGCGACGTGACCGCGACCATCGAGAGCGTTCCGCTCATCTCGGCGTCGGTGATGAGCAAGAAGATCGCTGAGGGCAGCGATGCCCTGGTGCTCGACGTGAAGTGCGGCCGCGGTGCGTTCATGACGACGCTCGACGACGCCCTGGCGCTGGCCCGATCGCTGGTTGCCATCGGCACCGCTCATCACGTGCGTACCGAGGCGGTGGTCACTGCCATGGACAGGCCGCTTGGCTACGCCGTGGACAACGCGCTCGAAATTCGTGAGTGCATCGAGACGTTGCGCGGCCACGGTCGCCCCGATCTGCTGGCCGTGGTCGAGACGATCGCGTGCCGCGTGCTGCAACTCGCCGGGCGCGCCACCGGGGTGGACGATGCACGGTCACAGGTGCGTGAGGCGCTGGCGTCGGGGGCCGGGTTCCGCAAGTTCCGGGCCATGGTGGCGGCGCAGGGCGGCGATGTCGCCGTCATCGACGACCCCGGCCGCTTGCCAGTCGCGACCTCGGTCGTGGCCGTGCTGGCCGACCGCGACGGCATCGTCACCGACCTCGACGCCTATCTCGTGGGCCGGGCCGCCGTTACCCTCGGCGCCGGCCGCGATCGGGCCGGTGATCCGGTCGACCACGCCGCCGGCGTGATCGTGCGAGCCGCGGTCGGCACCCCGGTACGAGTCGGCGACCCCGTTCTGGAACTGCACGGCAATGACGGCGCCCGTATGGCTGCGGCTCGAGCCGCCGTGGCCGCGGCGATCACAATTGGCGCCGCCGCGCCGTCCACCACCTTGGTGCGCGCGTGGGTGCATCGCGACGGAGAGACAATCGAGCCATGACAGCGCCGGGGTATGTGGAGCGAATCGACGCGGCCGCGATCTACCTGCGCGGTCGGGGCGTGGGCGAAGCCGACGTGGCCATCGTGCTCGGGTCAGGGCTGGGCGCGTTTGCCGATCGGCTCGAGGATGCGGTGCATGTGCCCTACCAAGACATCCCGCACTGGCCGCCGTCCGCGGTCGTCGGCCACGCGGGAGTGCTGGTGGCCGGGCGGATCGGCGCCAAGCGCGTCATCGCCCTGTCGGGCCGCGCGCACGTCTATGAAGGCCATCCGCTCGACCACGTCACCTTCGGCATGCGGGTGCTGGGCGCGCTCGGCGTGCCGTGCGTCATCCTGACCAACGCGGCCGGCGGCATCAACACGAACTTCGCCACCGGCGCGCTCATGCTCATCGACGACCACATCAACCTGATGGGGCGGAACCCCCTGGTTGGCGCGCACGAGCCGCGGCTCGGCGCGCGTTTCCCCGACATGACCGAGGTCTACTCGCGTCGCCTGCGCACGCTGGCGACGACGGCCGCGTTGGCCCAGGGCATTGGCGTCGAACACGGCATCTACGTAGCCGTCCTGGGGCCGAGCTACGAGACGCCCGCCGAAATCCGTGCCTTCCGCCTGCTCGGCGCCGACGCCGTCGGCATGTCCACCGCACCCGAGGCGATCGTCGCCCGCCACATGGGCGTGGAGGTGCTGGGCATCTCGTGCATTACCAACCCGGCGGCGGGCGTGGTCGATCGACCCTTGCAGCACGACGAGGTCATGGCCGTAGCCGCGCGCGTGCGCGGGCAGTTCATCGCGCTGCTCGAGGGCGTCATTGGCCAGCTCTGACGATCTCGTCGTGGCGGCGCGGGCGGCCCGCGAGCACGCGCGTGCCGACTACTCGGGCTTCCGCGTCGGCGCGGCGCTGGAGTGTGCCGATGGCACGGTCGTCACCGGCTGCAACATCGAGAACGCCACCTACGGCCTGACCGTATGCGCCGAGCGAGTGGCGCTCTTCAAGGCTTTGTCGGAAGGGCAGCAGTCCTTCGTGCGGATCGCCGTGGTGGCCGACACCGCCTCCCCCACGCCGCCCTGCGGCCCCTGCCGTCAGTTACTGTGGGAGTTCGCCGGCGACATCGAGGTCGTGCTCGCCAACCTCACCGTCGATACCGGCCGCCATCAGCTGGCCGCTCTTTTTCCCCTGCCGTTCGATCGCTCGTTGCTCGGCGCCGGGGACTAGACGCTGGCACCTAGCCGCTAGAATAGAGGCCATGCTCCCCACCATCGCCTGGGACGGCGACGACATCGTGATGATCGACCAGCGGAAGTTGCCAGCCAAAGAGATCTACCTGCGGTGCACGACCGGCACGGCCGTCGCCAAGGCGATCAAGACCATGGTGATCCGCGGCGCCCCGGCCATCGGTGTGGCGGCGGCGATGGGCCTCGCGCTTGGCGCCCGGCGCAGCGCGGCCACCGGCACCAAACAGTTCGCGGTCGACTTCCAACGCCTCGCCGACGTGCTCGCCGCCACGCGGCCCACGGCCGTGAACCTGTTCTGGGCGATCGAGCGCATGAAGCAGTCGCTTGCGGCCGGGGTGCAGGCGGGCGAAGGCGCCGACCAACTGCGCGTCCGCTTGCGCCTGCAGGCCGACGCCATTCACGACGACGACGTGGCCAGTTGCCGCGCCATCGGGCGTCACGGGGCGGCGGTGATGCCCGACGACGCGCGCATCCTTACCCATTGCAACGCCGGAGCCCTGGCCACCGCGGGCTATGGCACCGCGCTGGGTGTGGTGCGGGGCGCCGTCGAGGCCGGCAAGCGCGTGCAGGTCTTCGCCGACGAGACGAGGCCTTTTCTGCAAGGCGCGCGGCTCACGGCCTGGGAGCTCGTGAAGGACGGTATTGCTACCACCGTCATCACCGACAGCATGGCGGCGGCCATGATGGCCGCCGGGCACGTGAACGTGGTCGTCGTCGGCGCCGACCGGATCGCGGCCAACGGCGATGCCGCCAACAAGATCGGCACCTACGGTGTGGCCATCCTGGCCCACGCGCACGGCATCCCGTTCTACGTCGCCGCGCCGTGGTCGACCATCGATCTGGCCACTTCCACCGGTGCCGGCATCCCGATCGAGGAGCGCGCCGCCAAGGAGGTCACGCATCTGGCCGGCACGCAGATCACGCCCGACGGCGCCGCTGTGCGCAACCCCGCCTTCGACGTGACGCCGCATCGCTACCTCACCGGCATCATCACCGAACG
>JBDTWC010000186.1:0-5682 GCA_040006875.1 Acidobacteriota bacterium
AGTTCGCCCAGATCGGGCAGCGCCAGCAGCAGCGCCGCGTCGAGTGTGGCTGCCCGGAGCGCGTCGCGCGACGTCACGCCGCCGGCGCGCACCAGTTGCTCGAGCAGGTCATGAAGCCCCGGTCCAGGGCTGACCAGGGCGCGCAGCAACGCGGCGAGCGCTGGCGCACCCGGCGGAGCCACATCGCCGCAGCCGGGTTCAGCGGTGGGCGCGCCGTCACACGCCCGCGCGATCCTCGGCGCGTAGATCTGGCCATAAGCGAGCGCGCGGCGCCATTGGGCGATGCTCCCTGGCTCGGTGCCGATGTCACGCACGGCCGTCACCCCGTCGGTCAGCAGCAACGCCGCGGCGGCACGCGTGACGTCGGCCAGACGCACGTGGGGGTCGATGAGTCCAGGCAGGGCGTACTTGCCGCGGCCCTCGATCACCGTCTTGGCTGGAGGCAGCGCCGCGCCGGCCGGCGCCACGCTCGCGATGCGCGTGCCGCGCACGACGATGTCGCGGTCGGGCAGCAGCAGCCCCTGCCGAACGTCGATCAGGCTGATGCCCCGGATCACGACGTCGGCCTCGACGCCGCTCTCGATCGCGGCTGGGCGCTCGACGACGGCCGACCCGGAGGCGGTGGCGGCGACGACGAGCAGGAGCGGCAAGGTGTGCTTGATCATGTTATGGACTTCGATATATCGTACTCCGGTATGTCAAAGCAACCAGCCGATGTCCTGCGCGAAGCCAAGAAGGGCAGCGCCGAGCTCGTCATCCTGGCGCTGCTCGAAGACACGCCGCGCCACGGCTACGACCTGGCGGCGCGCATCGAAGAGCAGTCCGGCGGCGCGCTCGCCTACAACTTCGCGTCGCTCTACGCCACGCTCTACAAACTCGAAGAGCGCGGCTGGATCCAGGGACGGTGGGTGGAACGCGCCGGTCAGCGCCGCCGTCGTTACTATCGGCTGACGCCAAGCGGCACCACGGTGCTCGGTCATCAGCGTGACGAGTGGAAGCAGTTCGTGCTCGCGCTCGGCCGCATCGCCGGCATCACGTTCGCCTGAGGACACGAC
This sequence comes from Acidobacteriota bacterium, assembly GCA_040006875.1. Classification (GTDB taxonomy): domain Bacteria; phylum Acidobacteriota; class Vicinamibacteria; order Vicinamibacterales; family UBA2999; genus CADEFD01. The sequence continues at coordinate 1,056 of JBDTWC010000186.1, forward strand.
CATGACCGACTGGCAATCGCATGTGCAGGCCTACCTCCGTCACGAGCACCTCGACCTGTCGGCTGAGGTCGTCGAGGAACTGGCGGCGCACCTCGAAGACGCGTGGGAAGCCGCGCCGGAGCGGCATGATGGCACGGGCGATGTCGCCGCCTTCGTGGCCCGCGTGTGCGCGCGCGCCGACCTGCCGGCGCTGGTCCGTCAGCGCGCGGTGACGCCGCCCGTGCCCGAGCCCGGCACCGGGTCACTGTGGAGCGGCCTCGGTGGCGAGTTGCGGCACACCGTGCGCATGCTCGGGCGAGCGCCGCTCTTCAGCGTGGCGATCGTGCTCGTCATCGCGCTCGGCGTGGCCGCCACGACCACGGCCTTCAGCCTGGTCTACGCGGCGCTGCTGGCGCCACTGCCCTATCCGGATGCCGATCGCCTGGTCATGGTGTGGGAACACAACTTGACCCGCGACCGGCCACGCAACGTCATCAACCCCGGCAACTTCTTCGTGTGGTCGGAGCGGAGCACGTCGCTTGAAGCCGCCGGCGTGTTCACGCCCACCATTGGCAATTTCGCCGCTGAGGGCGGTGCGCCGGAGGAACTGCGCGGCATGGCCGTGCAGACCAACGTGCTCGGCTTCGTGGGCGCCCGGGCGCTGGCCGGCCGCTTGTTCACCGCTGGCGACGGCGACGCCGGCGCCCCGCACACGGCGCTCATCAGCGAGGGCCTGTGGCAGCGGCGCTTTGGTGGCGCCGCCGACGCAATTGGCCGCGAGGTGGTGCTGAACGGCGAGCCGACCACGATCGTGGGCGTGCTCCCGGCCTCGTTCGAGCTGCTCGGACGACGCGCCGACTTCTGGCGCCCGGTCGTCGTCACACCGGAGGCGCGGGTGTCGTTCAGCGGCCGCAGCCTGCTCGCCATCGCCAAGCTGCGCCCGGGGGTGTCGCCAGCCGCGGCGCAGCAGGAACTCGCCTCGATCTTCGCCGGCCTGGTGCGCGAACATCCCGACTTCAACACCGGCTGGACGTTGAACGTCGTGCCGATGCGCGAGCAGCTCACGAGTGACACGCGGAGCGCGCTCTGGGTGCTCTTCGGCGCGGTCGTGGCCGTGCTGCTCGTGGCCTGCGCCAACGTGGCGGCGCTGCTGCTCGTGCGCGCGTCCGGCCGGCGCCACGAGCTGGCCGTGAAGGTGTCGCTCGGTGCTCGGCCGCTCCATCTGGCGCGGCAGCTCCTCATCGAGACCCTCGTGCTCGTGGGCGCCGGCGGCGCGCTTGGCGCCGCGCTGGCCGTGGCGCTCACCCGCGTCGTGGCCACGACGGCCCGCAACGCCGGCGTGGCGCTCGTGGGCGACGGACGGGCGGGCGGGGTCGCGCTCGCGTTTGCGATCGCCGTCACGCTGGTCACGGCACTGGCGTGCGGCCTCGGGCCAGCTCTCGGGGCCCGGCGCGTCGCGGTGCAAGATGCGCTGCGCGAGGGCGGTCGCGGCGGCGTGGGCCGGCGTCAGCGGCTGCGCGGCTGGCTGGTGGCCGGAGAGGTGGCCGCGGCGATGCTGATTCTGTCGGGAGCGGCACTGCTCGCGCGCAGCTACGTGGCCATGCAGCAGGTCGACCCTGGCTTCACGGCGGCGGGTGTGCTGACGGCGCGGGTGGCGCGCATGGGTCCGGCCGGGCAGGTCGGACAGCCGGCCTTCGCCGACGACGTGCTCAGGCGCGTCCGTGCGTTGCCCGGCGTCACCGGCGCGGCGGCCACGTCGTTCCTGCCGCTCGACGGCAATCCCGGCATCGGCTCGTCGTTCCTGCTCGGCGACCGTCCCACGCCGCCGCCCGGCGAGCGGCCGGTGGCCGACTATCGGCCGGTCACGCCCGGCTACTTCGCGGTGCTGCAGATCCCGCTGCGCCAGGGGCGCGACTTCACTCCCGCCGACGTGCCCACTCGGCCGCGCGTCGCGATCGTGAGCGAAGCCTTCGTGCGCCTCTACTCACCGGACGTGTCGCCGATCGGGCGCCGGCTCGTGGACTCGCTCGACCAAACGCAGGAGATCGTCGGCGTGGTTGGCGACGTCACGCTCGCGAGCCTCGGCGAAGAGCAGCGGCCCGCCATCTACTTGCCCTTCGCGCAGTTACCGGTAGGCTCACTGACCTTCGTGGCGCGCACATCAGGCGAGCCTTCGTCGCTCGCGCGCCAGGTCGAAGCCGCGGTACGCCAGGTCGATCCCGCGCAACCGGTCTCCGATGTCCGCGCGCTCGACGAGGTGGTGTCGCGCTCGCTCACACGGCCGCGCGTGGCCTCGGCGGCGCTCGGCATCTTCGCGGCCGCGGCCTTGCTACTGGCGGCGGTGGGCGTCTACGGCGTCGTCGCCTACGGCGTGGCGCAGCGGCGGGGCGAGTTCGGCGTGCGCCTGGCGCTCGGCGCGCAGCCAGCCGACGTAGTGCGGCTGGTGCTGCGTCAGAGCATGACCACGGTGCTCGGCGGGGTGCTGGTCGGGGCGGCGCTGGCGGTACCGGCGTCGGCCTCGCTCAGGTCGCTGCTCTTCGGCGTGCGTCCCGGCGATCCCGTCACCCTGGCCCTCGTGGCCGCCGTGCTCGTGGCGGCCGGATCGCTGGCCAGCTACGTGCCGGCGCGGCTCGGCACGCGGGTGGATCCGGTGACGGCGCTGCGAGGCGAGTGAGGCGCGGCGACTGCGCCGCTCGCGACCGGGCTAGCCGCCGGCGTGCACCAGCGTGCGGCGGCTGCGATGACCGGCCACGAGGTCGGGGCGCAGCTGCTTGCTGAGGTAGACCTTCGACTCGGCCGGGCCGCCGGCATGCCGTTCGAACTTCACGACATCGAAGCCGAGCTGCGCCAGCACGGCGCGCATGTCGTAGAACCTGTTCTTGGTCTTGACGACGACTTCCTGGAAGCCGAGGGCCACCGCCCACGACTCAGACTGCTCGGTGAGGGCGCGGAAGTGACCCTGGCCACGCCAGTCGCGGCGGGTGGCGCCGATCCACGAATAGAGCACCTTGCGGCTGTCGAGGTCGACGCAGCCGCGCAGGCGCTCGACCAGATCCCGCAGCTTGGGCTCGTCTTCCACCCCGCGCAGTTCGTGCACGACCTTGTAGGCAACCGGCGTGAGGGTGGCCGGGTCGGACGGCAGCGCCGCTTCGGCCATGAGGATGAGTGACTCGCGTCCGCTCAAGCGGGCCATGACCTCGGCCGCCGTCTTGCGGCGCGGGAACTCGCCGAAGAACTCCTCGATGTACTGGATCTCGAGCGCGCCCGGCTCCAGTGCGTACTGCTTGATCAGGTATTCCACGGGTGACCGCTGATTATATCCAGCGGCTAGTAATCCATGCCCACGACCTCGCCGTCGTCGGTCACGTCGAGCTTCTGGGCCTGCGGCACCTTCCCCAGGCCCGGCATCAGCATCATGTTGCCAGCCGTGGCGACCACGAACCCGGCTCCGGCCGAAAGCGACGCGTCCGAGATGGTGAGCGTCCAGTCGCTGGGCGCGCCCATCACCTTGGCGTCGTCGGTGAAGGAGTACTGGGTCTTGGCGATGCACACCGGCAGGTGGCCGTAGCCAAGCGCCGCGTACTGAGTCAGCCTGGTCCTGGCGCCGGGCTTGAAGGCCACACCCTTGGCCCCATAGACCTTGGTGGCCACCTCCGTGATCTTCTGCTCGAGGGTCAGCTCCGGACCGTAGAGTGGCGCGATCTTGCTCTGGTCGGCCCGATCCGCCGCCGCCACGACCCGGCGCGCCAGATCGGCCATGCCGGCGCCGCCCTTGAGATAGCCTTCGGCCAGCGCGGCGTCGATGCCGGCCGACGCGCAGTAGTCGAGCACCGTCGTCAGGTCCGCGTCGCTGTCGGCGGCGAAGCGGTTGAGGGCCACCACCGGCTCGGCGCCCCAACGGCGCACGTTGGCGGCATGGCGCGCCAGATTCGGGAAGCCGTTCTGCACCGGTCCGTCGGCCGACCCGCCCTGGGCACGCAACGCCTTCAAGGTCACGATCATCACCGCCACCGCGGGCACGTGACCGCACATCGGCATCACGATGTCGAAGAACTTCTCGGCGCCCAGGTCGGCGGCAAAGCCGGTTTCGTTCACGACGTAGTCGGCTAGATGCAGACCCATCCGCTGCGCCAGCACGCTGCTTGTGCCGTGCGCGATGTTGGCAAACGGGCCGCAGTGCACGATCGCCGGCGCGCCTTCGCCGGTCTGCACCAGGTTGGGCATGAGCGCGTCGTTGAGCAGCACCATCATCGGTCCCACGGCCTTCAGATCGGCGGCGGTTACCGGCTTCCCGTCGTAGTTCAGGCCGACGACGATGCGCCCGAGCCGCGCGCGCAAGTCGGCGCGACTCTCGGTCAGCGCCATGATCGCCATGATCTCAGAGGCGGCGGTGATGATGAAGCCGGTCTCACGCGCCGGTCCGTTCTCGCGCCCGCCCATGCCGGCGGCGATCTTGCGCAGCGAGCGGTCGTTCATGTCCATGCAGCGCGGCCAGAGGATCTCCTTGGTGTCGATCCGCAGGTCGTTGCCGAAGTGGAGGTGCGTGTCGATGAGCGCCGCCAGCAGGTTGTGCGCCGCGGTGATGGCGTGGAAATCGCCGTTGAAGTGCAGGTTGATCTTGTCGACCGGGTGCAGCGACGCCCGTCCG
>JBDTWC010000187.1:0-5679 GCA_040006875.1 Acidobacteriota bacterium
CGATGGCGAAGTTGCGGACGCGGCTCTGCTTCAGCACGACAGCTCAGTGAACCATTCATTATCACTCAGGCCGCCGTTCTGGACTAGCCGAAGCGGCCCCAGAGCAGGAAGACGGCGCAGGCAAACGGCACGACCGCCACCGTGACGCCGGCGCCCAACGCGTCCTCGGCCAGCCCCCGCGGCCCCCCGGCCACCCGGCGGCGCAGGGCTGCCTGCTGCGAGATCCACCCGAGGATCACCGCAGCCACGGTCATCACCAGACCGAGTGCGACCATCAGGTAGAACACGAGGGCGGGCATTCGGCGAAACATCTCGTGCATGGGACGGTCTCTGAACGGATCACGCAATGGGCGCCGGGCGGCGTCAGCGCTGCTCGAGCGGGACCCAGGTTTGCGGATAGGCCGGGCCGGTGTAGTCGGCGCGCGGCCGGATCAAGCGATTGTTGGCCAGCTGCTCGAGCACGTGGGCCGACCAGCCGGAAATGCGGCTGACCGCGAAGATCGGCGTGTAGAGATCGGTAGCGATGCCCATCGTGTAATACATCGAGGCGGAGTAGAAGTCGACGTTGGGATTGAGCTTCTTCTCGGCCTTGACGATCGCCTCGATGCGCTCGGACATGGCGAACCATTTCAGGTTGCCCGAGCGCTGGCCGAGGTCGTGCGACAGCTGGCGCAGATGGGTGGCGCGCGGATCTTCGGTGGTGTAGACGCGGTGGCCGAAGCCCGAGATCTTCTCCTTGCGCTGCAGCTTGCCGCGCACGAAGGCCTCGATCCGCTCGGGTGGCGCGTCCTCGCCGATCTCGAGCAGCATCTTCATCACCTCGGCATTGGCACCGCCGTGCAGCGGCCCCTTGAGGGTGCTGATGCCGGCCACGACCGCCGAGTGCATGTCGGTGAGCGTGGCCGCGGCCACGCGGGCCGCGAAGGTCGAGGCGTTCAGCTCGTGATCGGCGTGCAGCGTGAGCGCCACGTCCATGGCCCGCACGGCCGTCGCATCAGGACGGTTGCCGCTCAGCATGTAGAGGAAATTGGCCGCGTGGCCCAGCACCGGGTCGGGGGCGATCGGCCCACCGCCGGCCTGGAGCCGTCCCCACGTCGCCACGAGGGTGGCGATCTGGCCGGTGAGGCGCACCGCCTTGCGGTATGACGCGCGCGGCGAGTTGTCGTGGGCGTCCGGATCGTAGTGGGCGAGCGCAGAGGTGAGAGTGCGCAGCGCGTCCATGCCGTCAGACGGCGGCAGCATCTTCATGAAGCGCAGGATCGGCTCGGGCAACGGCCGCGCGGCGGCCAGCTGCGACTGCAGGTCGCCGAGTTCGGCCTTCACCGGAAGATGGCCGTGCCACAGCAGGTAACAGACCTCTTCGAAGGTCGCAAACCGGGCCAGGTCGTGGATGTCGTAGCCGCGGTAGGAGAGCACGCCGCGGTCGCCGTCGATGAAGCAGATGCTCGAATCGGTGGCGACGATGTCTTCCAGTCCCGCGCGCGCTTTGACGTCGGCCATGCGCCGATCTTAGCGGGGCGCGAGCCCGGCGGCTAGAGGCTCACGCTGGATGCCCGGGGCAGAACCTGCAGCGCGTGGTCCCGGGGCTTGCCCCGTTACATCCCGTCACAATCACGGGACCCCGCGCCGCTGGTGTATCGTCGGGCCGTGATCAGCCTGACTCGCGTCTCCATTCTGTCGATGACCCTGGCGGTGGCCACGTCGGCCCTGGCCCAGCCGGAAGCGACGCGTTCGGTCCGGCCCCTGGCCGGCGCCACCGAGACACGCACCCCGGGGCTGGTCGAGTTGAAGGGAAAGGTGGCGCTGACCGTGGCTGGTGCGCCGGTGGCGAAGCGTTTCGTGCTGCGCTATCCGGCCGGCGACTGGAACGGCGCGCTGGTGATCGGCGCGCACGGGGGCTCCGGCGGGAACGACTTCGATCCCACAGGCAAGGTCATCGGCACCGACGAGACCGCACTCGACGACGTCATCGGCCGCCATGCCGTGGCCTCGCGATTCGCCTATGCGAGCGTCGACCGCGACGGCGCCATCAGCACCGCCGGCGGTCTGGCCCTCACCAATCAGTTCGCCGAGTTGGTCGTCACCGAGCTGACGGCGCGGCTCGGACGCGCGCCGCTGCGACGCTACCTGCTGGGGTTGTCGATGGGCGGCGGTATCGCCCGGGCCGCGGCCGAGGCCGTCGGAACGCCTTACGCGGGCGTGCTGATCGTGGCCGGCGCCAACGGCGACCTGCCGACGCGCGCGGCGCGGCAGACGCGAATCTCGGAGCTGTGGCCGCAGATCGATCCGAAAACCCATCCCGGCCTGCCCGCCACCGATGCGGCGGTCGTGGCCTTCGCCGCCGCCATCGGCACTCCGGTCGAGGCGCGGCGGCTGTGGCCGTACACGGCAGCGGGGGCGATGCGCGCGGCCGCGTCCTCGCCGGCGCCGGGCGAGAACTCGTCGGCCTTGCCGCGCGTGCCGACCATCGAGGTAGCGGGCACCTGGGACGACTTCGTGGTCAGCGAACTGCGCGCCTATCGCGCGCGGGTGGCGCCAGCGTCGCGGCATCGCCTCTACCTGGTGGAGGGCGTGTGGCACATGTCTGGTGATGACGACGGCGTGCAGTCGTTCATGTATGTCGCGTCGCGCATGGGACTCGATCCCGACGTGGCCGCGGCCATGGGACAAGGCCCGTCGTATCTGGCCACGGTGCGCGAGGCGTTCGACCGGCTGGTAGCGTGGGTGGAACGCGGCACGGAACCGCCACCGAGTCAGACCGTCCGGCCCGGGCAGCCGTTGCAGAAATAGCCGACTTCCGTTACGGGGCCTGGCACCGTTACATTCCGCCGCGGGCTCATTCCAAGGCGGCCCTCAGCGGCCGGCACCCGGGCCGCGCAGCACCCGGCCAGCGTGCACGCCGGTGTGCAGGCCGTTGGCGACCGTGATCTGCCCGTTGACGAGCACGTATTTCACCCCCTCCGAGTAGTGGTGCGGGTCGGTGAACGTGGCTCGGTCGGTGATGGTGGCGGCGTCGAACACGGTGACGTCGGCGATCATGCCGGTCTTGAGCACGCCGCGATCGGTGAAGCCGAGGCGCGCGGCCGGAAACGACGTCATCTTGCGAATCGCCTCTTCCAGGGTGAGCACGTGCCGCTCGCGCACGTAGCGGCCGAGCACGCGCGGATAGGTGCCGAACGCGCGCGGATGCGGCGCGCCCTCTCCCAGCCTGGTGAGGCTGCCGTCCGATCCGATCATGCCGAACGGCGACGCCAGGAAGCGTTCGACGTCGGGCTCGTCGTAGGCGTGGAAGATGGCGCTGCAGCCGCCCTTGAGCTGGAGCTCGATCACCATGTCGGCAGTGGCCGACTGCGTGAGCGGCTGCTTCGCTGCCGTGAGCAGGTCGGCGATGGTCTGTCCCGAGAGCGCCGGGTCGTGGCCGCACCGCACCAGCTGGATGCGCGACGGATCGTCGCCGAAGCGCTCGTCGATGAACGACAGCATACCGGTCTTGATCTCGCGCCGCTGGCCGGCGCTCGCCAACCGCTCGTTGAGCTTGTCGTCGGCCAGGGCCCAGCGCGGGAAGATCAGCGACAGTCCAGTTTGCGATGCGGTGTAGGGATACTGGTCGAAGGTCACGTCTACGCCGCGGAGCCGCGCCGCGGCGATCAGCGCCAGGGACTGCGCGCTCTGCCCGAACTGCTTCCGGCCGCCGACCTTGTGATGACTGATCTGCACGGGAATCTTCGCGCGCTCGCCGATCGCGATGGTCTCGCGCACCGAGTCGAGCACGCCGCCGCCCTCATCCCGCAGGTGCGAGATGTAGATGCCGCCAGCGGCACGCGCCGTTTCGGCCAGGGCCGTCGGTCATCGCCGTGGCCCCGATCGCCTGCATCCTCGCGATCTCCGCGCCGCTGGCCTTGCGATTGGCTGAGCCCATCACCGCCTCGCGCACGCTGCCCTGCCCCACGAAGAGGGCCAGGTTGGGCGAGAACTCCCGGACCGCGGCCTGCTCGAAATACGCACCGAGCGGCAGGGGCGAGCTGCCGTCGTTGCCGTCGACGACCGTGGTCAGCCCTTGCAGCAGATAGCCCTCGGCGTTGGGCAGCTCGAACAGACGCTCGCGGGCATGCACATGCGGATCGATGAATCCCGGCGCCACCACCAGGCCACGCGCGTCGATGCGCGTCGTGGCGGCGAGCTCGTGCAAGTCGCCGAGGCTCGCGATGCGATCGCCGCGGATGCCGACATCGGCGAGGAACCACGGGCCGCCGGTGCCGTCCACGACGCGGCCGCCGGCAAGCACCACGTCGAACGGCGCGGCGGGCGTTTGCGCCAGGGGGCCGATCCCGGCCAGGGCCACCGCGGTGGCGAGCGCCAACAAGCGGGAAACTCGAGTGGTCAGCACGACGGCGAAGATAGCACTGCCTGCCGCCGAAGCCACGGTTCGCGGTCGGCCTCGAACCACGCCATCGGCCCCTGGTCGGCGTAGGCGGGATGGCTCAGCAGGCGCTGGCCGGTGCGGTGCAGGCCGGCCTTGACGAGCACCCGCTGCGACGCCAGGTGACCCAGATTGGTGATGGCCACGATCACCGGCAGCTCGAGGGTCGCAAAACCGTAGTGCAGCAGGGCGACGGCCATCTCGGTGGCGTAGCCCTGGCCCCAGGCGGCGGCGAACAGGGCATAGCCGACCTGGATGTCGGGCTCGCCCTGCATGTGGTTGAGCACGTGGAAGCCGACGCACGCCCCGGTCGCGCGCTCGATCGTGGCCCAGATGCCCAGGCCGGGGTGCTGGTCGTAGTAGTCGAGGATGCGGCCGCGCAGCATCGTTTCGGTGGCGGCGCGATCCTTCACGCCGCCGAGGAACTCCATCACCCGCGCGTCGCTGGCCAGGCGATCGAGCAGATCGAGATCGCCGATCGTGAAGCGGCGCAGCTGGAGCCGGGCGGTGCGAATCGAGTCGTCGGGATGGATCACGCGGCCCTCCGCCTCCCACCCGCGCGGGGCGCGAGCTAGGCGCGTTTGCTGACCGCCGACTTGAAGTCGAGGTCGCCGCCGAGCTGCTGCACGATCGACAGCAAGCCCGTATAGAGGAAGCCGACCTGGAACAGCATCAGGAAGGGCACGGTGCCGTAGATGCCGTTGGCCAGTGCGTAGATGAGCGTGGCCGTGAAGTAGAGACCGAGCGACACCTCGATGACCGGCTGCACGGCCACCGCCTGGCGGTAGTTCTTGCCCATCCACTCGCCGGTGCCGCCTTCGATCCGGTACTTGGGCGTGCGCTTGAACTCGCTCGGCTTGTGGAAGATCGCTTCGAGCACGGCCTTAGTGTTGTTCACTGCCAGGCCGATGCCAATCGACATCAGAATCGGCAAGTACTTCAGGCGCTCGGTCCAGGTCGTGGGATAGAGCTCGCGCTGGCACACCATGTAGAAATTCGCCACCGACGCGGTGGCCGCCAGGAACAGCGGCACGTCGATGAGCAGCATCTCGTACCAGCCCATGTTGTAGCGGATGACCATCGACGGCGCCATCAGCACCGACAGCACGCACATCAGCGGGTAGTTGAAGTTCGCCGACAGGTGGAAGAACGCCTCGGCTTTGACGTGGAACGGCTGATCCGAGGCGAGGATCTGCGGCATCAACTTCAGGAACGTCTGAATCGAGCCCTTGGCCCAGCGATGCTGCTGGCTCTTGAAC
>JBDTWC010000188.1:0-5676 GCA_040006875.1 Acidobacteriota bacterium
TCGCACACGGCGGCGCCCAGCCCGACTCGCCCGTCGTCGCGCGTCGGCCAACCCGCGGTGAAGAGCACCACCCGCGCGCCGCGCCAGTCGTTGGCCCGTGCCACCAGGCTGCGCAGCTTGGCGGCGCTCGTGGCTTCGACGCGTCGCACCTCGGCGACCACGGCGCCGTGAAGCTGCCCCGGGCACTCTCCAGGTGGGATGGGACACTCGCGCTCAATCAGGCTGTCGCGCACGAACTCGTTGCCGCGCAGCACCTCGACGCTCTCGGCGAAGGTCACCGACAGACCCGCGTAGGTGGGCGGCGTGACCGTGAAACGCGATCGGCGGAAGCTCAGCGCCTGGGCCTCCGGTATGGATGTGAGGCCGGCGGCGGTCAACGCGAAGTACTCGGCTGGCACGCCGTCGAGCGTCTTGAGCACTTGGTCGCGCAAGCGGGCATCCGAGGCGGCATCGGCGGAGGGGGCGTCGCCATCGAGGACCACGACCACGCGGTTCACGAGCGGGGCGACCTGAACGCTGAGGCCGCTGACCAACGCAAGCGCCGCAACCCACAGACTGCGCACGAAGTCAGTCTACGGCGGTCCGGGCTTCAGTCGCGCGGCGACTTGCCGGGCGGCAACGAGGTGCTGAAGTCGGCGGCCAGGCGTTGCGCGTAGCTTGCCACCAGCTCGGCCACACGCAACCGGCTGGGTGAGGCCACAATCAACCCGGCGTGATGGCGCTTGGTCAAACGCCACACCACCTCGGGGTCGTCGAACGCGGCCAGGTCGGGCCATTCCTGCTTGGCCAGCGACGTGACCAGCCCGGCGTAGTGGGCTCGGGTCGGCGGCGCTGCGTAGGGGCCTTTGCCGCCCGCCAGTTCCACCTTGGCCCATTCCGCCCACAGGTTCATGCCGGTGGCCGCCTCGACCAGCTCCACGATGTGCGCGCCGCCAACGCGGGCCGAGGTCTCGAGGAAGTAGTAGAGGCCATCGGCGCCCCTGATGAACTCGGTGTGCGACACGCCGCGCACCAGGCCGAGCGCGCGCAGCACCTCGCGGTTGAAGGCCTGCAGCGCCACTTCGTCGGCCGATCCGCGCTCCACCAGTTCGGTCGTGAACACCCCGCCGGCGTGCGACACGTCAAACGGCGGCCGGCCGTAGCGGCTGACCACCGCCGTCAGCACCTCGCGGTCGTTGATCACGCAGTCCACGTGGAAGACGTCGCCGGGCACGAACTGTTCGAGCAGATGGAGGGAGGCGCGATCGCCGAGTGCCTCGACCAGCGGCCACAGATCCTCGGCGCGCTGCACCTTCCTGATCCCGATGGTGCCGGCCTCGAGCCGTGGCTTGAGCACCCACGGCGCCGGAACGGTGGCGCAGAACGCGCGCATCGCGTCCTCATTGAGCACGTGCACAAATGGCGGCACGCGCACGCCGAACTCCTGCGCCCGCATCCGCATCGCCAGCTTGTCGCGGAAGTAGCGCGCTGTCGTCTCGCCCATGCCGGGCACGCGGAGGTGCTCGCGTAGCGCCGACGCCTTCTCGAGGTCGAAGTCATCGAGCGGCACGATGCGATCGATGGCCACGCGCCGCGCGAGGTGGCTGGCACCGAGGATGAGGTCGTCGAGCTTCCACTTCTTCTCGACGTCGTGCACGAAGAAGATGTCGTCGAGACAGTTACGCGGCCAGTCGGCCTCGCGCAGGCTCTCGGAGGTGACGAGATACACGCGCGCGCCTTGACGCTTGGCCTCGCGCAAGAACGCCTGGCCTTTGTGGAACGACGCGATGCAGAGAATCGACAGGGGCTCAGCCATGGGTACGATCGCCGCGTAGCCGCATGCTACCATCTGCGGCGTGAGTGTCTTTGAAGAGACCCCCACGGAGGCCCCGAATCGCACGCCCCTGGTGGCTGGGCTGGTCGTGGTGCTTCTGCTGATCGGTGGCGGCACGTGGTTCTACACCAGGGAGCCGGCGGCGCCGTCTGTGGCCGAGAAGGCGACACCCGCCGCGTCACCGCGACCAGCCCCGCCTGCACCTCGCAAGGCCGAGCCAACCCCAGAGAAGGCGCCCGAGCCGGCGGCCACCGCGCGGCGCGAGGCGGCGCCCAAGCCGGCAGCGCCGGCCGCGGCCGCCAAGGCCGAGTCAGCCAGCGCCGACAGCGCCACCCTGACGGTGGAATCCGACGTGCCCGGCGCCTCGGTGTTCGTGGACCGCGAGTTTGTCGGCACCGCGCCGGTGACCCTCAAGAGCGTGGCGCCAGGCACCAAGCGCATCAACCTGTCGGCCGAGGGCTACGAGGGCGTGCAGCGCGCCGTCGAGGTCGCCGCTGGCGACAACACGGTCACGATGCGCTTCAAGGAAGTGCGCCTCAACGCCACCGTGGGCGTGGCCCACAAGCATGGCCTGGGCGGCGGTTGCGAGGGCACATTGCGCGCCACGGTCGACGGCCTGAGCTACCAGACGAGCAACAAGAGCGATGCGTTCACGCTCAAATACGAGCAGGTCGAGTCCTTCGACATCAACTATCTCGAGAAGAACCTGAAGGTGAAGCAGCGCGGCGGCAAGACCTGGAACTTCACCGATCGCGCGGCCGAGAACGCCGACCAACTGTTCGTGTTCCACCGCGACGTGCAGGCCGCCCGCGACAAGCTCTCCAAGGGCTACACGGCCGCCCGCTAGACTCGCTTTAGACGCAGCAACCGCGCCGAAGTTCCCGCCTCCGGACCTGGTCCGGTTCCGCTTGCTTGCCCACGCTGCGGGCCCTATTCTGGAGTCACGGCGCCGTCATCCCGGCGCATGAGTGCGAGTCACAACGACCATGATGAAGCGCGTCCTTCTGTTTGTCGCCACGAACATCCTGATCACTCTGGCGGTGTCGATCGTCCTGAGCCTGCTCGGCATCGGGAACTTCCGCATCGCCGGCGGCCGTCTCGACTACGCGGGCCTGATGGTCTTCTGCCTCGCGTGGGGCATGATCGGCGCCTTCATCTCGCTGCAGCTGTCGCGCTTCATGGCCAAGCGGGCCATGGGCGTGAAGCTCGTGAACGGCAGCACCGGGCACGACGACGCCGACTGGCTCTACCGCACCATCCAGCGTCTGGCCACCCAGGCACAACTGCCGATGCCGGAAGTGGGCATCTACGAGTCGCCCGAAGTGAACGCGTTCGCCACCGGGCCGAGCAAGTCGCGCAGCCTCGTCGCGGTGTCATCGGGTCTGCTACGCGGCATGGACCGCAACGAAATCGAAGGCGTGCTTGCGCACGAGATGTCGCACATCAAGAACGGCGACATGGTGACCATGACCCTCATCCAGGGCGTGGTCAACGCGTTTGTGATGTTTGCGGCCACCGTGGTCGCCAACATCGTGCGCCAGGCGCTGCAGGGGAACCGCGATTCGCGTGACGGCGGCGGGGGCGGCGGCTACATGATCGAGTTCATGGTGCGCATGGTGCTGCAGGTCGCCTTCGGCATCCTCGGCGGCATGGTCGTGGCCTGGTTCTCCCGCTCGCGCGAGTTCCGCGCCGATGCCGGCGCCGCCGCCCTGGCCGGCCGCGGCAACATGATCGCGGCGCTGCGCCGCCTCCAGGCCACGCACGCGCTGGTCGATCCCAATCACGCCGAGCTGGCCACGATGAAGATCTCGGGCGGCGACCGCAAGTGGATGCTGCTGCTGGCCTCGCACCCGCCGCTTGAAGCGCGGATCGCGGCCCTCGAGCGCCTCTAGCCGCCGGCCTCGGGCCGGCAGACTAGAATGGGCGTCCACGGAGTACGAAGGGACGCCATGAATTTCGAGACCATCGACGCCGAAGGCCACCTGATCGACTCGGGCGACCTCCAGGCCATTCTGACCACCGTGGTCGAACACGGCGCCAGCTACGAGATCCTCAACTTCGACGTCGGCCGCACCAACAGCGATGTGTCACGTCTGTCGCTGCGCCTGGCCGCCGAAACACGCGAGGCGCTCGACCACTTGCTGGCCGCGCTCAGCACCTTTGGCTGCTACGTGCCGGGCGCGCCCGATGCCCTGCTCCGCGTCAACGACATCGCCGGCGCCGCGCCGCCCGACTTCTACTCCACCACCAACCACAAGACGCAGATCCTGCTCGGCGGCGTCTGGGTCACCGTGCAGCACCAGCGCATGGACGCGGCCATCGTGGTCGAGGGCGGCCGGCCCGCGTGCCGCAAGCTGCGCGACCTGGGCACCGGTGACGAGGTGGTGTGCGGCATGCAGGGCATTCGCGTGCTGCCCGATCTGCAGGGTCGCGACAAGCCGACCTTCGGCTTCATGAGCAACGACGTGTCGTCGGAACGCCGCGTCGAAGTGGCGGTGGGCCGGGTGGCCACGATGCTGCGCGAAACCCGGGCCCGCGGCGAGAAAATCTGTTTCGTGGCCGGCCCGGTGGTGATCCACACCGGCGGCGCCGAGTACTTCTGCGAGCTCGTGAAGAACGGCTTCGTCGACGTGCTGCTCTCGGGCAACGCCCTGGCCGTGCACGACATCGAATCGGCGCTCTCGGGCACGTCGCTCGGCATCGACCTCGACACCGGCCGTCCGGTCGAGCACGGTCACCGCAACCACATGCGCGCCATCAACGCCATCCGTCGCGCCGGCGGCATCGGCAAGGCCGTAGCCTCCGGCCTGCTCACCCGCGGTGTGATGTATGAGCTCCACACCCACGACGTGCCCTACGTGCTGGCCGGTTCGATTCGGGACGACGGCCCACTGCCCGAAACCGAGATGGATCTGACGCGCGCCCAGAATCGCTACTCCGACGCGCTCACCAACGTCGGCGTCGTGATCATGCTGTCGTCAATGCTGCACAGCATCGGCGTCGGCAACATGGTGCCGTCGTGGGTCAAGGTCGTGTCGGTCGACATCAACCCGGCGGTGGTCACCAAGCTGAGCGATCGCGGCTCCACGCAGACCATCGGCGTGGTCACCGACGTGGGTCTCTTCCTGCACCAGCTCGCCATCGCCCTTCGAGGACCCGGAACCGATGCACACCACACTCATTGATGCCGCCACGCTCGCCGCGCACCTCGACGATCCGACCTGGGTGGTGCTCGACGCTCGTTTCGACCTGACCGCGCCGGCCAAGGGCGAGGCGCTCTACCGCGAGGGTCACATCCCGGGCGCGCGCTACGTGAGCCTCGACGCGCACCTGTCGGGCGCCAAGACCGGCGCCAACGGACGCCATCCCCTGCCCTCACCCGAGCAGGCGGCGGCGAACTTCGGGGCCCTGGGCGTGTCGCGCGACAGCCAGGTGGTGCTCTACGACGCCGACATGGGGATGTTCGCGGCGCGCGGCTGGTGGATGCTGCGCTGGCTCGGCCACGAGCGGGTGGCGGTGCTCGACGGCGGCCTGGCGGCCTGGCAGCGGGCGGGGTTCCCCGTGACTGCGGTGGAGGAACACTGGACACCGGCGGTCTTGACGCCGGCACCGGCCGAATCGCGGCGCGTGCCCGCCAGCGACGTGCACGCGCATCTGGACGACGCCGGCCGCGTGCTCGTCGACGCGCGCGCGGCCGACCGCTTCCGCGGCGAGAACGAGACCCTCGACCCGGTGGGCGGCCATATTCCGGGCGCCGTGAACCGGTTCTTCCAGCTGAACCTCACATCCGAGAAGACCTTCAAGGCGCCAGCCGAGCTGCGCGCGGAATGGGCGGGGATGTGCGGCGACGACGCGTCGAGGGT
>JBDTWC010000189.1:0-5668 GCA_040006875.1 Acidobacteriota bacterium
CGGTGCGATGGCCATGCAGCGTGGCACCGGTCACGCGCTTGAAGACGCGCGCCAGGTGGAAGGGCGAGGTGGCCGTGGCAGCGGCGAGACCACGCAGCGACAGCGCCGCGGCAAAGTGGCGGGCCAGAATCGCACGCGCCGCTTCGGCGAGCTCGCGGTCACGCGCGGTGCTCGCGGCGCCGCCGGACCGCCCCCCGTAGGCCAGGCCCGCAACGCGCTGAAGCAGATCGAAGACGGTCTCTTCCACGCCCAGCAGATCGGGCACCGCGGCGTGGCGAGCATGCTCGAAGACGGCCCTCTGCTCGGCGTAGCTGCGGCGGTCGCTCGGCCCATGCGAGAAGGGAAACAGGCGGGCGCCGCGATCGGCCGCCGCGGGATCGAGCGGCAACAGCGCCTCGGCCAGAGCATCCGGCGCCACGGCGAACCACTCACCGTGGTCGCCAGCGGGGCTCAACGCGGAGCGGCGATAGCGCTGGCCCGCGTTGTAGTAGGTCACGACGGTGGGGTCGGCGACAAACTTCGGGCCGCCTTCGTGCTGAATCCACACGCTGGTGCGCGGGAACACGAACAGATGCCCCCGCGCCGGGCCAGAATCCGCGAATATCGGGCTGTCGGTGGGACAACGCCAGCGCCCGACCGTGACCAGCGGCGTGGCGACCAGTGCCGGGCCCAATTCATCGCGGTCGCCCGCCGCCCCCAGCCGACGACCGCCGCGACGGAGCGGCGCCGGCGCCACGTAGCCGGTTACGGGGTGGATCGCCTCCGGTAGTAGGTCAGGTCGTAGTTCGTCGTCCATTGGCCGTCGGCGCCGAGCACTTCGGAGAACTGCCGCACCTGCTCGGGCCGGGCGCGATCCGGCCCCAGGTTGAAGAACGTGAGCCGCACCACCTGGCGCGCGTTATCGGCGGCGTCGGTGGGCGTCGAGCCGCGAAACACGAGATTGCCGCTGGCGTCGGCGGCGCCCCAATACTCGTGCAATCCGCCGGTGCTGTCCACCCAGGTCTGGTGCCACTGGCCGCGCGTGCGATCGTAGATGTTCAGGCTGCGGCCGGTCATGCGCGGCGTCGTCCAGTGCTCGGTGACGACACAGCCCGAGTCTTCCAGGCGCACCACGTTGCCGAGCGGCGTGGGCGCGCTCGCCGCACCCCCGGTCGGCCGTACGTCCCACTCGCCCACCCAGAAGTCGAACTGCCGATGCTCGGGTGCGGCACACGTGGGCAACGAGGCAGGGACGGCCGGCTGCGCGGGCGGGGTCGGCGTCTCCTGCACAGGGAGGACGGCAGCCGCTACCACCCAGCCGCCGGCGGTGACGAGAAGGACGAGAGCAGGCGCCCGCAGCGAGGAAAGATGAGCCATGGCCCACGATGTCCGCGGCTGCGCCGGACGCGCTATCGAAATCGTGCGGACACGGCCGGGTCGAGCGTGGCGACGACGGCGAGTAACTCCGCCAGGACCATCGCGGTGGCGCCCCACACCTTCACGCCGTCGACGGCGAAAAAAGGTACGTCCATCGCGACCAGTGGCGGCTGCTCGCGGATCCTGGTCTCACGCAGCACCGTGCCAGGGGCCAGCAACGTGCGCAGCGGCACCTCGATCAGCCGCTCGACCTCGCTTGCGGCCACGCGAAACGCCGGACGCCTTCCCGCGACGCCGACGACCGGATGCAGCAGATGCCCACTCACGGGGATGTGCAGCGGCGTGAGTCGGCCGATCACAGCCACCGACGCGGCGGCAACGCCGATCTCTTCGTGCGCCTCGCGCAGCGCCGCCTGCTCGATCGTCTCGCCCGGATCGACACGACCGCCGGGCAGCGACACCTGCCCGGTGTGCTGGCGCATCCATGAGCCTCGCAGGGTCAACGGCACGTGCCATTCGCCGTCGTGCGCGTAGATCAGCACGAGGCCCGCGGCGTCGCGCAGCCCTTCGGGCACCCCATCCGGGTTCCAGCCAGGGCGTGGCGTCGGCGCCATACGCAACTGTGCTTCCCGCCCGGGCAGACCCTCGGCGAGCCGCCGTCGCAAGGCCTCGGCCAACACGATCATGAGCGGCGATCGTACTCCGGGTCGGCGCTAGCCGGGTCGCGCGGCCGGGCGCGCCCGCGGGTTGACAGCGATGCCGCAACGGGCGAGAGTTCCAGGGTTCGCCGCGCGGCTGGCGACCAACCAGGAGGAACCCGGTGAAGCGTGCAGCGGTACAGCAACTCATGGCGGCGACGGCCGCGCTCGGGCTCGCAGCGGGATGCACCGGCACACCGCCGGTCGAACCGGCCACGATGGTCGTGCAAAACGGCAAGATCGTCACCATGGACCCGGCCCGTCCGGAGGTGCGCGCGCTCGCCATCCGCGGCGACCGGATCGTGGCCCTGGGCACGACCGCCGAGGTGCAGCCGTTGATCGGCCCGGCCACGCAGGTGATCGAACTCGGCAGCCTCACCGCGGTGCCTGGGCTCATCGAAGGCCACGGCCACTTCATGGGCCTGGGCCAGTCGAGGATGGTGCTCGATCTGACGGCCGCAACCAGCTGGGATCAGATCGTGGCGCTCACGGGTGACGCCGCTGCCAAAGCGGCGCCCGGCCAGTGGATTGTGGGACGCGGCTGGCATCAAGAGAAGTGGACCGCGGCCCCGCAACCCAACGTGGAGGGCTTCCCGCTGCACGACGGCCTCAGCAAGGTATCGGCGAACAACCCGGTGCTGCTCGAGCATGCGAGCGGACACGCCGTGTTCGTCAATGCCGCGGCGATGGCCGCCGCCGGCATCACAAACGCCACCCCCAGTCCGTCCGGCGGCGAGATCCTCAAGGACAAGAGGGGCCGGCCGATCGGCGTGCTGCGCGAGACCGCCTCCGATCTCGTCGACCAGGCGCTCGCCGCGTGGACCGCTCAGAAGACGCCCGAGCAGCGGGCCGCCGACGCCCGCATGCAGATCCGGCTCGCCGTCGAGGCCGCGCTCGAACAGGGCATCACCTCGTTCCAGGACGCGGGTGAGAACTTCGCCACCATCGACGTGCTGAAGCAGGCCGCCGTCGACGGCGCCCTCGGCATCCGTCTGTGGGTGATGGTGCGCGACAGCAACGAGGCCATCAAAGCCAAGCTGCCCGCCTACAAGGCCGTGGGCCTCAACGACAACCACCTGACCATCGCCGCGATCAAGAAGACCATCGACGGCGCCCTCGGGTCACGCGGCGCGTGGCTGCTCGAGCCTTACAGCGACGCGCCGGCCAGCACCGGCCTGAATACGGCGCCGGTGCCCGAGGTGCGGGAACTGGCCGCCATCGCTGCCGCCAACGGCGTGCAGTTGGGTGTCCATGCGATTGGCGATCGCGCCAATCGCGAGGTGCTCGACATCTTCGAAGCCACCTTCAAGGCCAACCCCGCCGTGAAGGACTGGCGCTGGCGCATCGAGCACGCCCAGCATCTGAGCGTCGCCGACATCCCGCGCTTCGGCCAGCTCGGCGTGATCGCGTCGATGCAGGGCATCCACGCCACGTCCGACGCGCCCTACGTGCTCGCGCGCCTCGGCCCCGCCCGCGCCGCCGAGGGCGCCTACGTGTGGCAGAAGCTGATGCGCTCGGGCGCGATCGTGTCAAACGGCACCGACGTGCCCGTCGAGCGCATCGACCCGATGCCCAATTTCTACGCCAGCATCACGCGCAAGACCAAGGACGGCACGGCCTTCTTTCCCGATCAGCGGATGTCGCGTGAGGAAGCACTGCGCTCGTACACCTACAACGCCGCCTACGCTGCCAAGGAGGAGACCCTCAAGGGATCGCTGGCCGTGGGCAAGCTCGCCGATGTGACCGTGCTCAGCAGGGACATTCTGACGGTGGCCGAGGACCAGATCCCGGGCACCGCCGTCGCCTACACCATCGTCGGCGGCGCGGTGCGGTATCGCGGCGCTGCGGCCCAGGCCGCCACGCCGAAGTAGCGTTCTACTTCTTCAACGCGTCGCGGATCTCGCGCAGCAGCACGGTATCTTCGGGGGTCGCAGCCGGCGGCGCGGGCGCCGGCGGGCGCGCGGCGTTCACGGCACGCACGACCACGAACAGCACGAAGCCGACGATCAGCAGGTTGACCAGCGTGTTGATGAAAGCGCCGTAGTTGAGCGTGACCGCGCCGGCCGCCTTGGCCGCCGCCAGCGACGCGTAGGGGCCGGCCACGGCGCCGTCCTTCAGCGTGGCGAACATGTTGGTAAAATCCATGCCGCCGAGGATCGTGCCGATCGGCGGCATCAGGATATCGCCGACCAGCGAGGTGACGACGGCCCCGAAGACACCGCCGATGATCACGCCGACCGCGAGGTCGAACGCGTTGCCTTTGACGATGAAGTCCTTGAATTCCTGGAACACGCTGGCCTCCTGTCGAACCTAGTATTTGTAGACGACCGACAACACGATCGACTGGTCGCTCTTCTTGAGCAGTGCGTTGCTGGGCCGGTTCTTGTACGACTCGAGGAACTCGGCTTTCAGATCGAGATGATTGGCCACCGCGGTGACGATGCCGGCCGACACGGTGTAGAACACGTCCGCGAAATCACGGACCTTCCACAGCCCGCTGGCGGCGTGCACGAACTTGGTCGAGGTGGAGAACTTGTGGAGGAACTTCTCGCCGGCGATGAGGGCGCCGTCCTTCTCCAGATCGAGTCCGGTGTCCTTCTCGAAGACGACGCCGACGCTGCCATCGGTCGACCATTCGGTGTTGGGCGTGACCACTACCTTGTAGCTCAACCCGACCGTGGGCGCCACCAGGTAGTCGATCGCCTTGAAGCGGTCGCGGGCGTAGGTGGTCATGCCGAAGGCGGCCAGCCGCGGCGACAGGCGGTACTCGAGGCGGGCATCGGCGGCCGAGCGATCGACGTTCGACGCGCCGGCGTTGCTGCCGCGCAGGTAGACGCCGCTCGACTTGAACACGAACTCGGTGCCGTAGTCCCGCAACGCGTCGTAGCCGAGGTTGAAGGTAGAGGTGTCGGTGTTGCCGCTCGTGGCGGCTAGACCGGCGCCGAACGAGCCGGCCCAGCCCGGCGGCGGCGGTGGGGGCGGCGCCGGCGCGGGAGTTTGCGCCAGCAGGGGCAAGGGTCCGAGAGCGACGAACAAGGTGAGAACGGCGATGCGAATCAAGACCGTGTGGTACCAGTATATCCACGGGTGGCGCCAGCACTCATCGATCGCAGGTCAGAGGCGGAACAGGTAGCTGATCTTGGCGAAGAAGCCGTCGTTGAGGCGCCGATAGGGCTGGCGGCCGCGCACCGTGTCGAGTTCCTCGACACTCGTGCCGTAGCCCGCGAAGAAGACCGTGCCCGGCGTGGGCTGATACGAGAACAGCCAGTCGAGGCGCAGCCGCTTGGTGTCCTGCCGCGCCGCCGGTGCGAATCCGCCGGCGCCGTCGGGCCGGTAGATCGGCAGGCCGGTGCGGGAGTCGTCGCGCAGCGTGTCCTGGAAGTCGCCGTTGTGCTCGGCAATCACGCGCACGAAGATCGGCCGCGATATCTGGTACTCGAACTTCAGGCGCGGAATGCGGCGGATGCCGACGTAGCTGCCGTCGGTGCGGCGCTGGAACGACTGTAGTTGATAGCGGCCTTCGACCCGCAGCTGGTCGGTGGGTCGGTAGGTGGCGCCCACGTTCACGAACCAGATGTCGGCCGACGACCACTCGTAGAAGTTCTCGTCCTTGC
>JBDTWC010000190.1:0-5666 GCA_040006875.1 Acidobacteriota bacterium
CGGCACAGACAGGGCTTTGGTCGTGAGCGCGTTCTGCCGGTCGAGGTCGAACAACAGGCCGCTCTCGATCTGCCACACCCGCGCGCCGACCACGGTGGGGCTCTCGGTGTAGTCGGGGCGGTCGGTCGAGATCGGCTCCGGGGTCTGAGCCTGTGCCTCGCGACCGAGCGCCACACAGGCAAGTAGCAGGAGGCCGGCGCGACGGCGGCGGCCGAGCGTCGTCACTGGGTCGGCGGCGCCATGATCACGAACGGCAACTCGACCTCGTGAGGCTCGCCGGTGAGTGAGTACGAGATCTTCACGTAGGCGCCGTCGCCGACGACTGGCCGGCCGTTGGCCACCCAGGACTCGCCGGCGTCGTCGATGACGAGCTTCAGCACTTCGGGCGCTTCCTTCTCGCGCGTGATTACCATCGTGACGTCGCTAGCCACCGAGGCGGGCAGCTCGGCTCGCACTGGGTCGCTGAACCAGATGTGGTGCTTGCCGTCGCGGGAGAACACCACTTCGTAGTGGATGTCGCCGTTCATGAGCACCATGCCCCCCTTGTGCGGCGAGTGGTCGCCGTGCGGGGCGGTCAGGCCTTGGTGCTGGGGATCGGCGGTCGCCGCAACCGGGGTCGGCTGCGCCGCTGGCGGTGGAGCGGCGGGAGAGCATCCGGCCGCGGCGAGCGCGGCCATCAGGAACACATGGCGCATGGCTGGAGGGTATCGCTCGAGGTCTAGGGCAGTTGTGGGTAGATGATGGTCAGGCCCGGACCGACGACTGCCGACAACGTGATCGTGCGCGTCATAACGCCCCTCCGGAGAAGAACACGCGCTGGATGAACCACCAGGTTCCGGCCAGCGCCACCACCACTGAGCCTACCATCGCCAGCCGCGATCCGGCCAGCGGTGCACGCCGGCGGATCAGCGCCAGCAGCAGCGCCACCGGCAGCACGAACACGAGCTGGCCGAACTCGACGCCGAGGTTGAAGCCGAAGAGCGACCAGCCGAGCGCTTCCCGTGGCAGGCCGAACTCGCGCAGCACCGAGGCGAAGCCGAAGCCGTGCACCAGGCCGAAGAGGCCGGCCATCCACGGCCGCAGGTCGCGGCTCGCCGGCCCGTCGCTGGCCACGCCAGCGGCGGCCAGCGGACGGTCGCCGACCAGGAGGTTGTCCACGCCAACCAGCACGACACTCAGCGCGATGAGCGGCTCGATGAGACGTCCGGGCGGGGTGACGACGCCCATCGCCGCCAGAGACAACGTGATGGTGTGGCCGACCGTGAAGGCGGTGACGATCAGCCCGAGGCGGCCGATCGATCCACCCATGAGCAGCAGGCCAAGCAGGAACAGCAAATGGTCAGGTCCGATGGCGATGTGGTACGCGCCCGCCGAAACGAAGGTGCCGAGCACCGCGCCCACGCCTGGCCAGGAGCCGGCGTAGTAGGTGTAGGTCGGGTGGCGCGCGTCGAGAATCGCCTGCTGGCGCAGCAGGTCGTCCTCGTAGACGTTCACGAACGTCTGGTGCGTCTGGTCGTAGGGGAAGAGGGTGGCGTCGAGATCGATGCGGCCGGGCGGATGCGGGGTGACGATCGACACCGTGAACTGCAGCCCCTGCCGGTCGGGCACCGGGGTGACGCCTGACAGGGTCACGGCCGCGTCGGCGCCATCGAGGCGCAGGTGCAGGCGGCGAGCCAGCAGGTTGGCGAGCGCAGCGCCGTGGCGCCTGGCTACCGTGGGATCGAGCAGCGCGTCGGCGTCCGTGAGCTTCAGCTCGAAGGCGGCGTCGAGGTCGTGCACCGTGAGCGTGCCGGTCACGATGCCCTGGGCGAGGCGCAGATCGAGATAGCTGAACGGTGCCGGGTGGGCGGCAGCGGCGCTCGCCCACAGGACCAGCACCACTCCAGGCACGATAACGGACAGGGCTCTCACGGCGACCGCTCGAGTGTACCTGTGGCTGCGGCCGGCGTGAAACGTGAGGAATAGGGTCGCCGAGGCGTTAGGATCGAGCCATGACATCCCGCCTCGCTGCCGCCATCCTGCTGCTGCCCGTGCTCGCCGCCGCGCAAGCCCCCGACCCGGCGCTCGTGGCCAAGGCCAAGGGCATCCACGAGCGCGTGATCACGCTCGACACGCACAACGACATCAACCCGCGCGACTTCACCAAGGGGCGAAACTACACCCAGCGCCTCGACACCCAGGTGAACCTGCCCAAGATGGAGCAGGGCGGACTCGACGCCTCGTTCTTCATCGTCTACGTGGGCCAGGGCCCGCTCACGCCCGCCGGCTACGCCAAGGCCTACGCGGAAGCGGTGGCGAAGTTCGACGCCATCCACCGCCTGACCAAGGAGATCGCGCCCGACCGCATCGGGCTCGCGCTCACCGCCGACGACGTGCGCGCCATCGCCAAGTCAGGGCGCAAAGTGGCGCTCATCGGCGTCGAGAACGCCTATCCGATCGGCACCGACCTGTCGCACATCCAGGAGTTCTACGATCGCGGCGGCCGCTACATGTCGCTGGCCCACAACGGCCACAGCCAGTTCGCCGACTCGAACACCGGTGAGCGCGACGGGGTGTGGCTGCACAACGGGCTGAGCGATCTGGGCAAGCAGGCAATCGCCGAACTGAACCGGGTCGGCTTCATGATCGACATCTCGCATCCGTCGAAGCAGGCCAACCTGCAGGCGATCGCGCTGTCGAAGGCGCCGGTGATCGCGTCGCATTCTGCGGCCCGCGCGCTTGCCGATCATAGCCGCAACCTCGACGACGAGCTGCTGCTCGCGGTGCAGAAGAACGGCGGCGTCGTGCAGACGGTGGCCTTCGACAGCTACGTGAAGATCAAGCCGCCCGACTCGCCGGCCCGGGCCAGCGCCATCGCCAAGGTGCGTGCCGAGCTCGGCGGCCGCGGCGGTCCCGCGGAGATGACCGAGGCGGCGCGCACCGAGTTCCGCGCGCGCATGGCCGGGGTCGACAAGCAGTTCCCGCCCGCGCCCCAGGCCACGGTGGCCGACTTCGTCGACCACATCGACTACATCGTGAAGAAGATCGGCATCGACCACGTGGGCATCTCGTCGGACTTCGACGGCGGCGGCGGCGTGGCCGGTTGGAACGGCGCCGACGAGACCTTCAACGTCACGCTGGAGCTGGTGAAGCGCGGCTACACCGAAGAGCAGATCGGCAAGCTGTGGAGCGGCAACCTGCTCCGTGTGATGGCCGACGTGCAGCGCATCGCCAAGGAGATCCAGGCGGGGAAGCTCTGAGCCGCCGCCCAGTCCCGCTCGGCCGCGGCACTACGAGCCGAGCTTGATGTCGACCGAGGCTACGGTGGTGTCCCAGGCGACGGTGAGCGTGGCGCCGCCCGTGCTGACGTTGGCGAACCCGATCGTCAACTGCTCCACGGACGTATCGGTGGTGCGCACCGCCATCGGCGCCCGCAACACGTCGAACGTCGCGTCGTAGTTGTAGGCGCCGTAGAGCAGCACCTTCTCGTTCGGATCGTACTTCGGCTGACGCGGCTGCGTGTTCAGCACGAGCGTCCAGGCGCCAGGCTTGAGGTCGGCGAACACGTTATATACGCCGGCTGGGATCGTCTTGCCGCCAATCACCAGGGGCACCTGCGTGGTAAGCCGCGTGCTGTCGTTGGCCCCCACGCGCCAGATCGCGGCGTCGGGGTTGACGCGCTTGCCGTAGTCGGTGCCGGTCCCGAAGATGCCGGTGCGGCCGCGCAGCAGGGGTCGGCCGTAGTCCACGACCACCCACTTGCCGTCGCGATAGCGTTCGCCGTCGGCGGTTTTCTCCCAGCGGCCGCCGAGCTGAACGGCGGCCTGGCCCAGCGGCGACGGTGGCAGCTTCACCTCGGGCACCGTCTGCGCCAGAAGCGCAACGGCGACCAGTGGGAGCAGCACGGCAGTCAACGGCACTTGCAATGAGCGTGGCATCAGTAGCCTCCTGCCGACATTCTATCCACCGCGGCCAACGGCCTGGATCCAATCCCTGGGTCATCGCCTTACCTCAGCGCTGACGCGGTGGCTCAGGGCAGAAGCCCGGCTCGAAGCCGCGCGCGCGTTCACGCTGTTGCAGGCGATCGACCGGCGCTGCCTGGGGCAGGATGCCGAGCCTGACCAGCTGCGGGCGGAACTCGTAGCGCAGGTTCACGGCTTGCGCCGGGGCGTCTTCGAGATCGAGCCATACCTGCTCCACCGCGTGCCCGGTGCGCCGGCCCATGCCCGTGGCGGCGTACTCGTCTGCCGCGCGTTTGCTGGCGCTGGCGCCGCCCGAAGCGGCGGCGTCTTGAGCGGGCGCAGGGGCTGCTGGCGCCGGCGGCACGGCGCCCATGCGGCCAGCGTACTCGTTGGTGCTCTCGGGCCGCACGATCGCCACCCGCTCCCGGAAGAACACCGCCGAGATCATGCCCAGGTTGGCGGTCTTGCCGAGCGCCTGGCCGTAGGACCGAGCCTCGGTCGTGAACTCGAACCGCCGCGCTTCGCGCTGATTGGTCTGCCAACCGCTGATGGTGACGGTTTCGTACGGGCCCAGCACCCACTTGCGGGCGTCGGCGGCGGTCGTCTCGCGCGCATCGATGGTGTTCAGGCCATCCACCGATAGGGCCACGGCCACCCGAACGGGGTAGGGATTGCGCAGACGGATGGCATACTCCTGCCCCTTCAGCGCCTCGACGTAGACGCCGCCGTTGTGGCGATAGCGGGGGCGGGCGGCACCGTCGACCACGACCTCGACCTCGGCGGCGGCATGGCCGGGCGCGGCGGAGACGACGGGACGGGGACCGGCGGTGAGCGCGAGCGCGGCGGCGAACAGACTGGCGAAACGGTGACTCATACGTCCTCCTCTCCCCTAGAACGGAGGAGGCGCGGAAACTTGCAGCGGCTCGCCCCTGGCGTGGTCGCCTAGCGGTGCACGGGGGAGTAGGTCACGCCGTCGGGACTCGACTGGACCTCGACGCGACCCAGGGTCGCGCCGGTGATGAGGTCGAGCACGAGCAGCGAGTTGTCGTTGCGCACGGTCACGAAGGCGTGGCGGTTGTCGGGATGCGGGAACACGCCGGCCGTCTCGGGCTTGGCCACCTTGGTCAACCCGAGCGGAATCGACTTGAGCAGCGTCTGCGTGGCCACATCGGCGACGACCAGGGCCGACGCCTGGGCGTGCGGCAGAAGCGCGCGGGTGCCGTCGGGCGTGAACTGCACGCGGTAGGGGAAGCCGGGCGAGTTCAGGCGCTTCACCACCGCAAGCGACCTGGTGTCGATGATCGTGATGGTGTCTTCGGCGCGATTGCCGGCCCACACCCAGCGTCCGTCTGGCGTGACGCCGACGCCCTCGCACTCCTTGCCGGTCTTGATGTCCTTGAGCTTGGCGCCGGTGGCGAAGTCGAACACGCTCACGCTGCCGTCCCTCATGTTGGAGCAGTAGAGCCGGGTCCGGTCGGTCGACAGGGCGAGCATGTGCGACACCTCCATGCCGGTCTTGAAGACGCGCTCGATGGCGCCGCTCTCGACGTTCACGAGGAGCAGCGCCTGGCTGCCCTCCGCCGTGACGACGACCCGAGATCCGTCGACCCAGCGCACGTCGTGCGGGGCGCGATAGACGCCCAGGTCGATGGTCTTGATGGTGTCGCCGCTGGGCAGCGCGATCAGGCTGAGCGCGTGCAGCTGGCCCATGCCCGGCTTGTTGTA
>JBDTWC010000191.1:0-5656 GCA_040006875.1 Acidobacteriota bacterium
CACCACGCTTTCCACCAGTGCGGCGACGACGATCTCGCGGCGCGAGGCGCCCATGGCCAGCCGCACCGCCGTTTGACCACGGCGCGCCACCGCGCGCGCCAGCAGCAGGTTGGCCACGTTGGCGCAGGCGATGAGCAGCACCAGCCCGCACACCGCCAGCAGGATCTGCAGGCTGCGGCCGTACTGCTCCTTCATGACGCCCACGCCGGCGCCGGCCGGCACCACGGCAATCACCTGCTGCGCCATCGAGCGCTCGATCCCGGGCATCCAGGTGGCCGGATAGCCGGACTCGTACCGCATCCACTCGTGGAGCAGGGCGGTGAGCCGCACGTCCATGCCGTCGACTGTGGCGCCGGGCCGGAGCCGGCCGATCACGCGCAGCCACGCCGACACCGGTTGGCGCAGGAGCGATGTCTCACCAGGGTTCAGGAGCGGCTCGTGCTGGAGCGGCACCCATAGATCCGGCGGATCGGCGCGCAGCGTCTCGCCGAAGAAGCCGGGCGGGGCCACCCCGGCCACGGTGAAGGCCTGGCTCTCGATCACGAGCGTGGCGCCGACCAGCCCTGGGTCGCCGCCGTAGACGCCCTGCCACGCCTGATACGACAGCACCACGACGGGCGCGCTTGCGGCCGCGTCGTCGGCGGCGGTGAACACCCGCCCGGCAAACGCGCGCACGCCGAGCGTGTCGAAGTAGTTGCCGGTGGCGTAGAGGCCGCGCAGCGGGCGCGGCGCATCAGCTACGCCCTGCCGGCGCACGCTCATGCGGCCGCCGCCGGCCTGGAAGGCCGTGATTTGCTCGAACTCGGGCGTAGCGGCCTGCAGGCGCTCGACCAGGGGGAACGAGAACAGGCCCCAGCGGTCCTGGGTGCCGCCCTGTACGCAACACGAGTCGCCGTCGCCGATGCGGTAGAGGGCTTCGGGGTCGCCCACGGGCAGCGAGCGCAGCATCACGGCGTGGATCAGCGTGAAGATGGCCGTGGTGCCGCCGATGCCGAGCGCCAGCGTGAGCACGGCGGTGGCGGTGAATCCGCGCGCCGCCTTCAGCGTACGCAGGGCATAGACGAAGTCGCGGCCAAGTGTGCTCACGCCGACGTTAGACGGGCCAGCCGGCCAATTCGTTGGCGTGCCCGGAATCGAAGGCGCGCCGCGCCAGGGAGGCGCCTCTACATCATCGACTTGAAGGCCGCCGCCAGCATCGTGAGGCCGGCCAGCACGAGCAGCCACAGCACGCCTCTGCGGAAGGCAGCGGGGCTCATGCCGGTGTAGATCTTCGAGCCGTAGACCGCCGGCCCGACCAGCGATGCCGCCACGATGCCCATCTGTGGCAGCTGATCGGCGCGGGCGCGACCCGAGAGCACCAGCGACGCGAACGTCGCCGAGAGCACCACCAGGTTGAAGTTCTGCAGCACCGCGCGGTGCTCGTCCTTGGTGTAGCCGCGCAGCGTCGCCCACAGCGCCGGCGCCAGGCCGCTGAAGCCGCTGAGCGGCGCCATCACCCCGCCCAACAAGCCCACCCCCGCGTCGGCCACTCGTCCACCCTGCGTGATCTTGGGCAGCCTGGAGGTCGCCAGCATCGCCGAGCAGCAGGTGACGAGCAGGCCGCCGAGCACGAGCTTGAAGCGATTGGGATCGAGCATCGGCAGGAGCCGCGTGCCGAGCGGAATGCCGATGCCGCTACCCAGCACGAACGGCCACAGCAGCGGCAGATGCCAGCCGCGCCGCACCCGGATCACGGAGATGATCTGACCCAAGAGCCCGCCAAATACCGCCATCACCGCCGCCAGTTGGGGATCGACGCCCCACACCCAGATGGCCATCGCGGCCATCGCGAATGCAAAGCCCGAGATGCCTTGCACCAGGCCCGCCACGGCCGCACCAAACGCCAGCCACCAGAGTTGAGGAGTCATGTCGAGGATCTCGCCAGGCCAGCGGCCCGCAGAAACCTCCGAGTGTATGCGATTGGTGGCCGGCAGCGTACGATGAAGCCATGAGTGGCTGGCGTCTTGAACACACCTACGCTGGCTTGCCCGCGCTACTCCACGCCGCGGCGGCGCCCACGCCGGTGCGCGATCCGCAGTTGGTGGTCTTCAACGGGATTCTCGCCGAGTCACTGGGACTGGACGTGGCCGCGCTCGATACGGACGCCGGGGCCGCGATCTTCGGCGGCAACGCGCTGCCCGAGGGCGCGCAGCCCTTGGCCCAGGCCTACGCCGGCCATCAGTTCGGGCACTTCACGGCCCTCGGCGACGGCCGCGCCATTCTGCTCGGTGAGCAGGTGGCGCCGGACGGTCGTCGCGTGGACGTGCAGCTCAAAGGCGCCGGACCGACGCCCTACTCGCGCCGCGGCGACGGGCGCGCGGCACTCGGGCCGATGTTGCGCGAGTTCGTGATGAGCGAAGCCATGCACGCCTTGGGCATTCCCACCTCGCGCAGCCTCGCCGTCGTGTCGACCGGCGAGCCGGTACAGCGCGAGCGCGCGCTGCCGGGGGCCGTGCTGACGCGCATCGCGGCCAGTCATGTGCGCGTCGGCACGTTCGAGTGGGTGGCGGCCCATCGCGACGAGGCGGCCCTGCAGCAGCTCGTCGACTACGTGGCCGGCCGTCACTATCCCGACGTCGCCACGAGCGCGACGCCGGCGCTGGCGCTGTTTGACGCGATCGTTGACCGCCAGGCCGTGCTCATCGCACAGTGGCAGCTCGTGGGCTTCGTGCACGGCGTGATGAACACCGACAACATGTCGCTGGCCGGCGAAACGCTCGACTACGGCCCGTGCGCCTTCATCGACGTCTACGATCCGGCCGCCGTCTTCAGCTCGATCGACGCGCACGGCCGCTACGCCTACGGCAGCCAGCCGGCCATCGCGCAGTGGAACCTGGCCCGGCTGGCCGAGGCGCTGCTGCCGCTCATCGACGCCGACTCGGCCCGTGCGGTGAGCCTGGCCAACGACGCAATCGCGCGCTTTGAAGAACGGTTCGCGCAGGCATGGCTGCACGGCATGCGCGCCAAGCTCGGTCTCTTCACCGTGGAGGCGGACGATGCCGAGCTCGCACACGGGCTGCTCGCGTGGATGAGGGATACGCGGGCGGATTTCACCAACTCCTTCCGCGGGCTGAGCGTGTCCGCATCGGCCGCGGCGGCGTCGCCCGTGCCGGCCGATGCCGCGTTCTGCGCCTGGCGCGACCGCTGGCAGGCGCGCCAGACCCGTCAAGCGCAGACGGCCACCGAGATGGCGGCGCTGATGCAGCGCCACAACCCCGCGGTGGTGCCGCGCAATCACCAGGTGGAAGCGGCGCTCACCGCGGCCGTGAGCGCCGGCGATCTCGATCCGCTGGAGACGCTCATCGGCGTGCTCGCCGCGCCCTACGACGCCGCTGCGCCGGCCGAGTTCACCAGCCCACCCCCGCCGGATAGCGCCCCCTACCGCACGTTCTGCGGCACCTAGTTGTCGCACGGGCACGATCACGGCGGCCCGGGCGGCCCGGGGCGGTCCGCGCGCGCGGGCGAGCGAGTAAGCTATCGTGGAACAGCTTCGCAACGAAGGGACATGACCATGATTCGCGCAACACAGACTTTGGCATTGACGGCGCTCGTCGCCCTGGGCGCGGCGGCCGTCGGCCTGCAGGCCGAGCAGGCGGCGGTGCGCAAGTCATTGATGAACCCGGCCGCCTTCAAGGAAACGGCGCCCGACGTCTACAACGTCAAGTTCGACACCAGCATCGGCGAGTTCGTGATCAAGGTGACGCGCGCCTGGGCGCCCAACGGCGCCGACCGCTTCTTCAACCTGGTCAAGAACGGGTTCTACGACGACGCGCGTTTCTTCCGCGCCGTGCCCAACTTCATGGTCCAGTTCGGTCTCAACGCCAACCCCAACGTGTCGAAGATCTGGCAGTCCGCGCGCATCCCGCCCGACAAGGTGACCCAGAGCAACAAGAAGGGCTTCATCACCTTCGCCATGGGCGCCACACCCGACACCCGCACCACGCAGGTGTTCATCAACTTCCGCAGCAACAGCAACCTCGACAGCCTCGGCTTCGCGCCGTTCGGCGAGGTGGTGAGCGGCATCGAGGTGGTGGACAAGATCTACACCGGCTACGGCGAGGCCGCGCCCAAGGGCAGCGGCCCGCCGCAGGCGCGCGTGGCGGGCGAGGGCAACGCCTACCTGACGAAGTCGTTCCCGAAGATGGACTTCATCAAGAAGGCGACCATCGAGCCCTGAGTGCCAGCGGCACTGCGCGCGGGTGTATCCTCGCCCGGTGACTCGTCAACGCCTCGCGCTGCTCGCGCTCGTTCTGCTCCTTGGTAGCGGCTGCAAGGGCAGTTCCGCACCGGCCCCGGCGGCAACGCCGGCACCGGTTGCCGCACCCGCATCTCCGCAGGTGCCCGACGGCTGGCCCTATCCGCTGACCCGGCCGGCCGCCGAAGGCGAGCACGGCATGGTCGTGGCCGATCAGCCGCTGGCCACCGAGGCGGGGCTGGCGGTGCTGCGCGACGGCGGCAACGCCGTCGATGCGGCAGTGGCGACCGCGTTTGCCCTGGCCGCAGCCTTGCCGAGCGCCGGCAACATCGGCGGCGGCGGGTTCATGGTGGCGCAGGTCGGCGGTCAGAGCTACGCGCTCGACTTTCGCGAGACGGCGCCGGCCCGCGCCAGTCGCGACATGTATCTCGACGCCACCGGTAGCACCGGCGATCGCTCGGTGACTGGCCATCTCGCCGCCGGCGTGCCCGGCAGCGTGGCCGGGCTGTGGGCCGCCCACGAGAAGCTCGGCTCGAAGCCGTGGGCGTCCCTCATTGCCCCGGCCATCGCCATTGCCGAAGACGGCTTCGTCATCGACGACTACGCGGCCACGGTGATTCGCTCCGCGGCCCCCCGGCTCGCGCGCTTCCCGGCCTCGGCCGCGCTCTACACCCCTGGCGGCACGCCGTTGGCGGCGGGCTCGCGGCTCAAGAACCCGGCGCTCGCGCGCACCCTGCGCCGCATCGCTGCCGGTGGGCGCGACGGCTTCTACCAGGGCGAGACCGCGAAGCTGCTGGTGGCCGAGATGACGCGCGGCAAGGGCTTCATCACCGCCAAGGATCTGGCCGGCTACGAGCCGAAATGGCGCATGCCGATTGCGTTCCAGTACCGCGATCACGACGTGATCGCGATGCCGCCACCGTCGTCGGGCGGCCTGACCCTGGCGCTCATCGCCAACCAGCTTGCCTCTTACGACCTCGCTGGACTCGGCTGGCACAGCGCCAAGGCGGTGCATCTGATGGCCGAAAGCATGCGCCGCGCCTTCGCGGTGCGCAACGAAGTGCTCGGCGACCCCGACCACGTGACCTTCGATCAAACGGCGCTCCTGTCGCCCGCGTTCAGCGACACGCTGCGCTCGACCATCAGCACCGACCACGCCACGCCCTCGTCAGAGGTGAAGGGGCGACCGGCGCCGGCCGAGAGCCGCCAGACGACGCACTTCTCGGTCACCGACGCCACTGGCAATGCGGTGGCGCTGACCACCACCATCAACGGCTGGTACGGATCGGCGGTCACCGTCACCGGCGCCGGTTTCCTGCTCAACAACGAGATGGACGACTTCGCCGCCAAGCCCGGCACGCCGAACATGTACGGGCTGGTGCAGGGCGAGGCCAACGCGATCGCGCCGGGCAAGCGCATGCT
>JBDTWC010000192.1:0-5639 GCA_040006875.1 Acidobacteriota bacterium
TGATGGACACGTCGAAGATGCTGTTCCTCGAGCCGGCGCCCGGCGTCTACGTGCGCCCGATCTACAAGACGGTGCCGTTCGACCCCACCGGACAGACGCCTGAGGAGTGGAAGGCCGGACGTGACGCCCGCATCGCGCGTGAGGCGGCCATCGCGGCCGGTCAGACGCCGGCGGCCCGTCCTGGTGGCGGCGGACGTCGTCCCGACGCCAACGCGGCACCGCGCGTCAACAACGGGCTCTCCGGCGACCCCCATCCGTCGACCAAGGAACTCGGCAAAGTGTTCCAGGACTTCGGCGTGAACAACACCGTGGCGCAGATCAAGCGCCTGATGGCCGGCCAGAAGAGCTAGTACGACGCGTGCGCGAGCGTCGCGCGACGCCCCCTTGGAAAAACAAGAGCCTCGAGCCGGCCACCAGGTGGCTGACTCGAGGCTCTTGTCGCGTACGGGTGGGGCGGCGGCTACATCGGCGGCGGCTGGTAGTACAGCCACGCGCCGGGGTTCTCGTCATCCCACATGCAGCGGGCCGGGGCGGCCAGCCAGTCCTGACCGGTGTCGCCGATCGGCGCCCCGGGAGGCGCCGGCGCGGCCGGCATGATCTTCGCGGGATCGGCACTCGGCCGCTCCAGGAAGCGCTTGATGTCGGCCGCGAGCAGCGACGACTGCGCCTGGTCGGCTTCACCCTTGGTCGCCGGCACAGCGCGCAGGCGCGCCGCCAGCCGCTGGAGCTTGAGCGACGCCACGGCCCGCACCTGTCCGTTTGGCGCCGACATGGCCAGCCACTGCACGCGGTCGACGAGCACGCGCTCGGCCGCGCGCCGCACTTCCGCCTCGTAGGGCGAGGCGGTGGAAGCATCGAAGGTCGCCTTGGTGAGGCGATCGATCACTTCACCGAGGCCGGGCAGCGTGGGATCGACGGCGTTCTGCGCCACCAGGCGCGCGGCTCGGTCGGGCTGGAGCACGAAGCCGATGGTCACGTCGGCAGCAATGGTGCCGGGGCTGAGCGGGTCGAAGCCCTCGCCGGTGGTGCGCGGGAAGAGCTCGCGGTGCAGCCCGAAGCCGGGCGGACGGGGCGGAATGGCGTCGAGGATCTTCTTCGGCACCGTGAGTTCCGACGGCTTCAGGGTGGCGGCGAGCGACTCGAGCGCCTGGCGCTGGTTGGCCGCCGATTCCCACTTCATCGGCACCCGGCCGTCGCCGCGCATGGCGTAGATGAAGTCCTGCCCGCCGAGCATCGACGAGGTGCTCTCCACCGCATACCGGTGATACATGAAGATCGGCACGAGCGGCTCTTCGATGGTGGTCATCGGCGCACCGAGGCGAATCGTCTTCTCGCCGATGCGGTCGAGGGCGGCCCGACGCACCTTCATCAGCCGGTTGAGCTCGTCGGCCTGATTCACGCCGTTGGACCACTGCTCGGTGCGCGGGTGGATGTCGGTGTCCTGGTTGGTGAAGTAGCGCAGGTCCTGCGCCCAGGCGTCGTCGACGATCTTCGTGAGCGCCGCGGCGTCCTCGCGTCCCGAGGGGAACTGCCGGTAGCCGAAGTTGATGGCCACCTTGTCCCAGTCGCCGATGCGCGCTTCGTACGCCTTCGACAGGTCGATGGTGCCGTCGGCCTTCAGCTCCTCGAGGGGATGCGGGTAGTCCATCACCGAGATCCAGCCCTTGGTGCTGTCGTAGTAGTTGTGGCCGAGGCCAAGGGTGTGGCCGACCTCGTGGGCCGAGAGCTGGCGGATGCGCTTGATCGCCGTCTCGTAGAGGATCGAGGGCTTCTCGCTACCGGTCTCATAGGGCGAGAGCAGGCCTTCGAAGATCATGTAGTCCTGGCGATCGCGGAGCGAGCCAAGCGTCACGGTGGCCTTGATGATCTCGCCCGTGCGCGGGTCGGCCACGCTGCCGCCCGAACTCCAGCCGCGGGTCGAGCGGTGCACCCAGTTGATCATGTTGTAGCGGATGTCCATGGCGTCGGCGCCTTCGGGCAGCACCTCCACCTTGAAGGCATTGCGGAAGCCGGCCGCTTCAAACGCCTGGTTCCACCACGACGCGCCTTCGATGAGAGCCTTACGCACGTCTTCCGGCGCGCCCGAGTCGACCCAGTAGCGAATCGGCTCGACCGGCTCGCTGATCGCGGCCGACGGATCCTTCTTCACCAGGCGGTGCCGGCGCAGGTAGCGGAACACGATCGGGTCGCCGATCGCCTGGCTGTAGTCGACAAAGCTCAGGCCGCCGTAGCCGGCGCGCGGATCGTCGTAGCGCGGCTTGTAGTTGCCGTCGGGCAGTTCGACAAACGAGATGTGCTCCCGCAGCGTGACCGAGTCGGCCGTGGGCGTGACACTCGCCACGGTACCGCTGAACAGGTTGCCGCCGAAGCCGCCGCCACCACCAGCCGCACCCGCGCCAATCGGGGTCGGGCCCTGGGTGGGACCGCCGCCACCGCCACGGCCGCCGCCGGCCGCTTCGTTGCCGAACGTGAGCATGACGTCAACTTCGGTGTTCTTCGGGAAGTTCTTGGTGTTGGGCAGGTAGAAGGCGCTCCGCGCGCGATCGACCCGGTAGGTGCCGGGACGCAGGCCGCCGGCGGCGCCGTGGATGTCGCGCAGATAGAAGTCGGTGGCGTCGACGAGCACCGTGCCGCTGGTTTCGGCCGCGATGGCAAAGCCCCACAGAATCGACTTCGCGAACGAGTCCTCGACCGACTTGCGCTCGAGGATGTTCGGGCTGCTCGACCGGAAGGACTGATTGCCCTGGATGAGGAGCACGCGCGGACCGACGCGCTGGAACGTCACGATCTTGCCCTGGCCGCCCTGGCCGCGGTCGAGGCCGAGGTCGTTGGACCCGAGGCCGGCCGACAGGCCCGTCGAGAACAGGAACTCGGTGTCGAGCCGCGGGATTTCAAGCAGCATCGTGCCGTTGCGCTCGTCCCAATAGAGGGGGAAATAGCCGTCGATCTTGCGCAGACCAGCGGTGCGATCGGCAACCGACGCCATCGGACCGGCGGCCGGTCGCACCGGCGCCGCCGGCTGGGCGCCTGCCGACGTGGCAGCCGCCAGGAGTAGTGCAGCAAATAGAGAAACACTCAATTTCGACATCAGGAAAATCCTCGCGCCGCCAATTCTAGTCGAGGCGCCGCGACTGCCGACAGCGCCGTTATCGATGTCGTCCAGGCGCACGGGCCGGCGGCGATGACCCTCGGATACACTCGTTTGGTCGTGTTCTGGCTCTTCCTCGCCGCCTATACCTGCTCCGGCCTGGCCGGGCTCGTCTACGAGGTCACGTGGACGCGCCTGCTCACCCTGCAGCTGGGCCACACCACCGCCGCCGCCAGCACCGTAGTGGGCGCGTTCTTGCTCGGCCTCGCCCTCGGCGCCGCTGCCGGAGGCCGCTGGGCGCAGACCCGCACGCGCGTGCAGGCCGTGCGCGCCTACGGACTGCTCGAACTCGCCGTGGCCGGCGCGGCGCTGGTGCTGCCGTGGCAGATTCAGGCGCTCACGCCGCTCTTCCGCTGGGCCTATCAGGACGGAGCGGGCGGCGCGCTCTTCGCGGTGGTGCGGGTCGTGTCATGTCTGCCGATGGTGATGCTGCCGGCCGTCGCCCTCGGCGCCACCTTCCCGCTCGCGGTGCGCTGGTTCTCCAGTGACGGGCGCGGCGGACAGACGCGGCGCAGCGCGGTGCTCTACGCCACCAACACGGCCGGCGCGGCGGTGGGCGCGGTGCTCGCCGGCTTCGTGCTCATCCCGTCGCTCGGCGTCGCGCGGTCCACCTATGTCGGCATGGCCGCGAGCATCGCGTCGGGACTGGTGGCGCTGTTGCTGGCCGCGCGTGGCGACGTGGACAGCACCCCCGCACCCGCGCCGGTGCATGCACGAACGCGAGGACGAGCCAGACACACGCCAGCGGCGACGCTCGCGCCGCCGGCCGATCGGCTGTGGCTGACGGCCGCGGTGCTCGGCCTCTCGGGCTTCGCCGCTCTGCTGCACGAGATCGCGTGGACGCGCATCCTCGCCCTCGTGCTCGGACCGACCACTTACGCGTTTGCGGCCACGCTGGCCGCCGTGATCACCGGCGCCGCCGCGGGCGCGTGGATCGGCGCCTGGATCGTCAGCCGTGCCGCCCGGCCGGCCACGTGGCTGGCCCTGGCGCTAGCGGCGGCCGCCATCACGGCCAGCGTCACCTACTCGCTCGCGGGTCGCGAGGTGCCGCTGCTGGTGGCGCAGCATCTGGCGGCCCTGCCGCCCGGCAGCGACGACTGGATCGCGCGCGGCGCGTGGATCACCGCGGCGCTCATCGTGCCGACCTCGCTGTGCCTGGGCGCGGCGTTCCCGCTCGCGCTGGCAGTGGCGGGCGCCAGTGCCGCCGATGTCACCGGGCGCGTCGCCGTGGTCTACGCCGTGAACACGGTGGGCGCCGTGTCGGGTTCGCTCGCCGCCGGCTTCCTGATGATTCCCCGCTTCGGCTTGCAGGTCACCCTGCAAGCCGTCAGCGGCTGCCTGGCCGCGGCGGCGCTGGTCGTCGTGGCGCGCGCCGGCATGTCACGCGCCGGTCAGGTGACCGGCGGCATGGCGGCCGCGCTGGCCGTGGCGGCCGTGGTGGCGAGCCCGCCGTGGGACCGCGAGCTGCTCGCCAGCGGCGCGTATCTCTACGCGCCCTTCGTGCCCAAGGATCTCGATCTCGAAGCGCTGCTCAAGGCCGGGACGCTGCGCTACTACGCTGAAGGCGCCGCGGCCACCGTCTCGGTCAAGACCCTCACCGGCACGACCACGCTCACCGTCGACGGCAAGACCGATGCGTCGAATCGCGGCGACATGCTCACGCAGTCACTGGTCGCGCACCTGCCGCTGCTGCTCCACGACGCGCCGCGCGACGTGGCCATCGTCGGCCTGGGCAGCGGCGTCACCGTGGGCGCCGCGCTGACCCATCCGGTGACGCGCGTCGATGTCGTGGAGCTCTCGCCCGAAGTGGTCGCGGCATCGCGTTTCTTCGCGCGCGAGAATCGCGACGCGCTCGCCGATCCGCGCACCCATCTCATCGTCGGCGACGGCCGCTCGCATCTGCATCTGACGCGGCAGCGCTACGACGTCATCATTTCGGAGCCTTCAAACCCGTGGATCGCGGGAGTCGCCGCCCTCTTCACCCGCGAGTTCTTCGCCGAGGTGCGGGAGCGGCTCGCACCCGGCGGCGTCTTCTGCCAGTGGGCCAACGCCTACAACATCGGCGACGGCGATCTCCGCGCGATCACCGCCACCTTCCTGGCGGAGTTCCCCAACGCCACCGCGGTGCTCGTCGGCGAACACGACTTGTTGCTGGTTGGAAAGACTCCGCTGAAGGCGGGCTCCGGCATGTGGCCCGACCCGTGGGACGCCGTGGCCCGCAACTGGACTCGTCCGGGCGTGACCGAGGACCTGCGTCGCGACGGCGCGCGGTCACCCTTCGCGCTGCTCTCGCTGATCGTCGCCGGCGCGGCCGAGCTCGCCGACTTCGGCCGCGACCGCGTGCTGCTCGACGACGACCACATGCAGCTCGAGTTCTCGGCGCCGCGCGAGATCCATCGCCGCACCGGCGCCGCCAACGGCGCGACCCTGCGCGCGCTGCTCGGCGACGACGGCGGGCCGCCGGCGCGGCGCGCGGCGATCGCGGCCGCCA
>JBDTWC010000193.1:0-5639 GCA_040006875.1 Acidobacteriota bacterium
CGCCGCGCCTCAGGTCGCTGGTTCGCGGCCGCGGTGTGCTGTTCGCACAGCCGGGCCCTGGCACCCTCGCGGTGCCGATTTCGCTGGGATGGAACGAGTTTCAGGGGCAGACCTCATCACAGCATCGCTACGACCTCAGGCGCGCGCGGCGGCGCGCCGAAGAGTCAGGACCGGTCACGACCAGGATCTACACCCCCGCGCCTGACGACGTCGCGGCGTTGCTGTCCGACTTCGCGCGTGTCGAAGCGTCCGGCTGGAAAGCGCGGAACGGATCGAGCCTCAGCCAGCGCGAGACGCTGCGACAGTTTTTCTTGAACTATGCCCGACGAGCGTCGCACGCTGGGGCGGTCCGATTCGCGTTTCTCGAAGTCGACGGTCGATCGATTGCCGCCCAGCTCTCGGTCGTCTATGCGGAGCGGCTGTGGGTGCTGAAGATGGGCTACGACGAGGCCTTCAGCCGGTGCTCTCCGGGACTGCTGCTGCTCGCCGACACGATGCGGGACGCGTTTGATCACCAGCTGAAGTCGTACGAGTTCCTGGGTATCGATGAACCGTGGCTGCATCGCTGGAACCCTGAGGTCCGGTCGTTCAGCACCGTGGCGTGCTACCCGCCGACGTTCCTGGGGCTGTGCGGCCTGGCCGCCGACACGGCCGGCAGGGCGACCAGCAAGGCGGGGACCCTCCTGGCCGGCTTCGATCGGCGGCGCCTGGCGGCGCGGATCGGCCTTCGACCCGGGCGTTAGCGCCCGCGCGCGCTCAGCGCAAGCCGTCTGGCCAGGCGGATCCACGCGTCCTTGGCCCGGGCGGCCGGCCGATCCGGATTTACCAACGACAGGTTCGAGAGCGTCACAGCTTCGGTCGCCAGGAGCGTCTTTGTAAGATTGGCGCCGGCCATCAAGTCGATGACTGACGCACCATAGTCGCGGACTTCCCGCTCGATCAGCTCCGCCAGGATCAGGCTGCCCGGGTGATAGCGCTCGGCAGCCGGATCGATCGCATTGAAGTAGGTGAAGGTGGTGCCCGCGTGGTGCAATGCGATCACGTAGGCCGCCGTGCGCTCTCCGATGCGGAGCCAGTGGGTGCGCAGCTGTCCGCGGCCAGAGGCCCAGTCGACCAGGCTCCAGAACACGCGACGGGCCTGCGGGTGCTCGAAGGGAGAACTGCGCATCCGGCCCGTCGTCCTCAGGCGATCCTGTCGAGCGAGGTGGAGGGTCTCGATCTCGTCTCGGTGCGCGAGCGGGACGTCTGGGGTCACTTCGTGCCGCAGACTGACGCCGTCCGCCGCGGCGCGGGTGCGGCCGCGGTCGAGGATCCGGGTCAGGCGCTTGCTACGGCTCGCCCAGTAGCGAGCCAGGCCCCCATCGACGCGGGCGCGGGGGGTCTGCAGCCGATCGGTCGAGATGAGGAGCCCGGGAAGGTGTGTCCGCAACGCGTCGAGACTCGGTGAAGGCCGCATCAGCCGCAGTTCGAGTAGATCCCAGCCGCGTCGAGCGATGGCGTCGGCCAGAACCGCGGTGGTGTCCGCCTGTTCGCGCGGATCCGACGAGGCGAACATCAGCCCGGGCATCCAGTTGTCCAATTCGTCCCAGGTGCCGCCGATGAAGGCGAGAGTACGTTGGCGGGCGTGCGTCCAGCCCTGGGCGCGAATCACCAGCGGGGCGAGCGCGACCGGCTCGCCGCCGGCAAGGACGATCAAGAAAGCCAGCGTGCCGCCTACGGTGGCCTCGTAGTAGGGCCACACGCGCTCGAGCCATTCGCGCTGATAGAACACGCCACCATCACCAGACGCGAGCACCATCTCGTCGTAGCGCGGACCGAGCGCGCGCAGCTCGTCGAGCGAGCTCACCCACCGTGCTTCGATGGTCACGACTGGCGACGGGCGCGGCCCATTCGACCGCGCACCAGGTCTCTGACGATCCAACCCAGCACCGAGATGTCCTTGCGCACGGCGGACAAGGCATACGGAAGCCAGGCGTGGCCATACGGCACATACAGACGCACCGGCACGTTCAGCCGGCGCGCGACTTCGCGCGCACCGCCCATCGGCAAGCCGAACAGCAGTTCGAGGTCGGCGGCGGTTCCGCGCGCGCGCAGACGGCCGAGCGCCTCCTCCGCAAGCGCCGGGTCATGCGTGGCCACCGACACGTGGGCCGCCTGACCCGCGAGGCGATCGATGACGGCCAGGAAACCGCGACGCGGATCGATGACCTGGTCGGGATCTTCCCATTGCCCCTTGACCACCCGCACGCGCAGCCGATTCGCAACCGCGAACTCCGCGTCGCGCACGCTGCGCTCGAAGCGGCCGGGCAGCGTGCACCCAAGCGACAGGTCGGCGGACCGGACGCGTTCGATCAAGTCAAACGTCGCTGTCTGCCGGTCACTGGCCAGGGAATCGAAGTGCAGCCCCACGCGGCGTTCCCGACAGCGCGAGACCAGTTGCGCGACCAGTTCCGGCGCCATGGACAGGGCCGGTGCCTTGATCGAGACATACGCGGCAAGGCCAGCGGCCGCAGCGGCGTCGATCGCCGACAGGTGAGCAGCGCAGACCTCGGTCGGATCCTCGCCTTCGCGGTTCCAGTAGGCGATGGTGCTACTCATGCCGTCGCGTTCGGCCGAGCGGGCCGCCGCGATCGCATCCGACAGTTCCGCGCCGGCCACATACGAGCCCGCTGCGCGCTCGATCAGTCTGCGGAGCATCTGCTTCACGGCGGACCGTCGCACGCGGCTCGGCGCCACGGGCTCAGAAAACCGACTGGCCAAAGGCAATCGCTGGATTATACGCCGCCCGGCAGTACACTGCCCTCGCGACATGGTGCCAGCGATCAGTGTCATCATCCCGACCTACAACCGCGCCGACCTGATTTCGCAGTCGATCGAGAGCGTCCTGGCGCAGACGTTCTCCGACTACGAGATCATCGTCGTCGACGATGGCTCGACCGACGACACCGCGGCGGTGGTCAAGGCCTTTGGCGATCGCGTCCGCTACGTCTGGACCGAGAACGGCGGCACCGGGCACGCGCGCAACGTCGGGATGCGGCATGCCCGCGGTCGGTATTTCATCTTTCTCGACTCCGATGACGAGTTCTATCCCTATGCACTCGAGGTCGAGTTGGGCCTGCTCGAGCGCTTTGCCGAGGTCGCGGTCGTGTGCGCCGAAGTGACTGGCTTCAACCACCACGGATTCAGCCAGCGCTATCACCTGAAGACCTATCATGAGTCGTCGTATCGCGACCCCGCCGTCACCTACGATGCGATGTTTCCCTCCAGTATGCCGTTGCTCGACACGGGCACCGTGCCCGACGTCGTCGTCGGGGAGGACCCGACCCTGGCCGGGCGGCGCGTCTACTATGGCAACATCTTCGATGCTTACCTCGACCGCATCGTGCTCTTTCAGAACAACGCGATGTTTCGGCGCGAGGTCGTGGATGCCATCGGCCCGCGCAACGAGCACGTCTACGTCTTCGAGGAACTCGACTATCTCGTCCGCCTCTCCCGCCGCCATCAGGTGTTGTTCGCGGACATCCCGACCTACAAGCTCCGCTACCACGACGGGCAGCTGTCGTCGATGGCGCACCGTGACGCGAGATACCGGTGGGTGCGCACGCAGCGTTCGCTCCTGCGCGTGATGAAGCGGCACATCTTCGGGGATCCGGTTTACTACGAGCGGCACAAGGCGCGTCTGGATGGGCGTCTCGTCGACCTGCATCGGGCCGTCGCCGTGCCGCTACTGCTGCTCGGCGAGCATGACGCGCGAGGGGCGCGGCATGCGAGCTACGCGCGACGTTACCTCGCACGCTGCGCCGCATACGGAAGCCCCCAGCCGGTACTGGTCGCCGCCAGCTTCGCGCCCGGTCCGGTTCGGCGAATGGCAGTCTCGATCTTTGAAGGCGCCAGAAGAGACGGCGCGTTGGGCCTGGCGCGTCGCATTCTGCGGGCCGTCAGGACGCGCCTATGAATGTGATCCGCAAGCTGGGCCGCGCCTTTCGACATCCCTGGCAAGTCAATCCCGGCCGCGTTTTCGAGCACTTCTGGACCCGCGTCGTCCCGTTGTCGTTTGTCGCATCGGTGCAGTGGGACAGACTGGAGCGCACGTGGCTCGCGTACGGCGTGCTGCGCGCGGCCCTCGAGGCCAAGGCGCTCGGCCTGCCCGCTATTTCAGTCGTCGAGTTCGGCGTCGCTGGAGGCAACGGCCTCGTGCTGCTCGAGCATTACGCCGAACAGGTCGAACGGGTCACGGCCGTGCGCTGTCATGTGGTTGGTTTCGACAGCGGCGGCGGCCTGCCGAAACCTGTGGACTATCGCGACCTGCCCTACATCTGGCAGCCCGGGTTCTTCGGCACCGACGTGGACCTTCTGAAGAAGCGCTTGCGTCGCGCACACCTCGTCCTGGGCGAGGTCGCCGATACCGTGCCGCAGTTCATCGCCAACGGCAACGCTCCACCGATTGGGTTCGTGTCGTTCGATCTGGATTTTTATTCGTCGACGATGGAGGCACTCGGCCTGTTCGAGCAAGCGGCAGACCGATTGCTGCCGCGGTTGTTCTGCTATTTCGACAATTGCGTCGGCGACGACTGGGAGCTCCACTCGCAGTATGCGGGAGAGCTGCTGGCGATCAGCGACTTCAACGGTCGGCACGCCCAGCGCAAGATCGCGCCAATCTATGGCCTGCGTCACAAACGCCGCCGGTCCGCGGCGTGGAACGACATGATGTTCGTGCTGCACTGCTTTGACCACGCCCGCTACAACGACCACATCCACCCCAACCGCGACTGGCAACTGCCGTTGGGCTGAGCGGACCTCGGGCGCACGATGTCTTTGAGAACCGCGACGAGGAGCGCTACTGTATCGGCTATGCGCAGCTTCCTTCTCGCCTTTCTGCTCGTGGTTGTCGCTGCCCCGCCGGCTCACGGGCAACTCGTCGCCGCCAAGGACGGTCCGGTCGCCTACGGGCATCACCACGTCAACGTCTCGGACCTGGCGGCGCACCGCAAGTTCTGGGTCGATGGCCTCGGCGGCGACCCGATCTTCATCGGCACCTCCAAGGCCGAGCGGGTGAAGTTCCGCAACGTGCTCGTCTTCTTCACAGAGCAGAAGCCGACCGGTGGCACCAAGGGCACGGTGGTTGATCACGTCGGCTTCGAGGTGCCCAACCTGCGGGCGGCGATCGACAAGCTGAAAGCGGCCGGCTTTCCGATGGCCACGGCCAGGGAAGCTCCGTCGACGCTGCCGGTGAAGGACGACATCGCGACCAGCGCGGCCGGCGGAAAGCTGGCGTTCGTCCTCGGGCCCGACGAGACCAAGGTCGAGTTGATCGAGAACCCTGCGGTGGCGGGCATCGTGATGCATCACATCCACTGGGCCGCGCCCGACGTGCCGGCGATGAAGGCTTGGTACGTGCAGATGTTCGGCGCCAAGCCGGGTATGCGTGGCGCGTTCGAGGCCGGCGACCTGCCGGGCGTGAACCTCACCTTCGGCGCCGCTGCCGGAGCCGCCGTGGTGCCGACCAAGGGCCGCGCCCTCGATCACATCGGCTTCGAGGTGCGCAATCTCGAACAGATGGTGAAGGACCTGGAGGCCAAGGGCGTGAAGTTCGATCGGCCCTATACCAAGGTGCCGGCGCTCGGCATCGCCATCGCCTT
>JBDTWC010000194.1:0-5638 GCA_040006875.1 Acidobacteriota bacterium
CAGGTAGCGGTCGAAGAACTCCTCGGCCCGCCGCCACGCATCGCGCAGGATGTGCGCGCGGCGAAAGAAGTGGATTTCGCCAGGATACACGCCCATCTCGAACGGCTTGCCGAGCTTCAGCAGCACGTCCCACAGCCGCAGCGAGTCGCGGAACTGCACGTTGCGATCGTTGGTGCCGTGTAGCACGAGCAACGGCCGCGCCAGCTTCTCCATGAAGTAGATCGGCGCCGACTCGTGGTACACGCCAGGGTTCTCGACCGGGGTGCCCAGCCGCGGCGTGGTGTAGCCGGCGCCGTAGGTGGCCCAATCCACCACGCCGGCCACGTCGATACCGGCCTTGAACAGCGTCGGATCCTGCGTCATCGCCGACAGCGTGAGATAGCCGCCGTAGCTCAGCCCCCACACGGCGATACGATCGGGGTCCACGTAGGGCAGCGTCTTCAGGTAGTCGGCGCTCGCCAGGACATCGGCGGAGTCCTTGATGCCCAGCCCCATGTGCACACCGGTAGACCAGTCGCGGCTGAAGCCGGAGCTGCCGCGGTAGTCGGGGGTGATGATCACGTAGCCCTGCTGGGCGAGGTAGACGGACATCGAGTAGTACATCCGGTAGCTGCCGGGGTGCCAGCCGAGGAAGTTCTGATCCGAT
This sequence comes from Acidobacteriota bacterium, assembly GCA_040006875.1. Lineage (GTDB taxonomy): Bacteria > Acidobacteriota > Vicinamibacteria > Vicinamibacterales > UBA2999 > CADEFD01. The sequence continues at coordinate 647 of JBDTWC010000194.1, forward strand.
CCGGAGCCGTGGATCCAGACGATGGCCGGGTGCTTCTTCGACTTGTCCAGGTTGCGCGGCAGCATGATCGTGCCGGGCACCGGCGCCCGGTCGAGCCGGCTCGGAAAGCTCACCGCCTCGGGTACGACGATCTCCTCGCGGTTGAGACCCGCCGGCATCGAGTCGCTGAGGCGCGTAAGCGTGGCGCCCGCGCGCACCGGCGCCACGTAGAGGTCCAGCGAGTTCTGCGGGTCGCTGCGCTGGATCACCACCGCCCGACCGTCCGGTGAGAACAGCGGATCGAGGCTTACGCCGCGCGTCGTCACGACCGTTTCGGTGCGCTTGGTCGCGACGTCGACGACGTCGATGAAGCGCTCGTACTGGTTCTTGTCGACGCTGTGGTGGTAGGCGATACGTTTACTGTCGGGCGACCAGCTGCCCAGACCGGCGCCGAAGTTGCCAGCGGTGAGCTGCACCGCCTGCGCCTCGCTGGTGGCGTCGAGCGGCATCACGTAGATGTGGATCCAGCCCGAACGATCGCTTACGAAGGCGAGCGGCCTGCCGTCGGGCGAGACCAACAGCTTGGCATCGCGGTTGGTGGGCGAATACCAGCGCTCGTCGCGGTCGCGCCACAGCACCCGCGGCAGCCCGCCGACCTTCACCGACTTGATCTCGCGCGTCTTGCCGTCGGGCGACAGCTCCTGGTACACGAGGGCTCCGTCGCCGCCGAACTGGGCGCCGCTCGCCTGGCCGACGGCCGGAATCCAGTTCACGTCGCCGCCCTGTACCGCCACCATGCCGAGGCGCCGCTCGCGGCTGACGTTCTCCATCGAGCGGATCATGGGCCCGTTCCACGGCAGGTCCTCGGGCTCCAGGCCGCCGCGGTTGGCGGTGAAGGTGAGCCAGCGGCCGTCCATCGAGAAGGTCGGCACGCCGGCGTTGAGTCCCTCGGGCAGGCTGGTCAGCTGCCGTTCGGTGCCAGCGGCGACGTTGCCCACCCAGATGTTGCCGCGCCGGATGAAGGCGAGCAGCTTGCGGTCGGCCGACAGGCTGAACGCCCCGGCGTCGCCGAGCGCGCCGGCCATCGGCGCCGGCGTGGCGGTCGTGGCGTTGACCTTCCACAGCCGGCCGTTGCGCCCGAAAAGGATCTCGTCGTTCGAGATCCACGCGAAGGCGCCGAGATCTGACTGCAGCAGGTCCGGGTCCACCGGGAAGTCAGTGAGGGCCACTGGCTGGCTGCCGGGTGTGACCACGAAGAGATCCTGCCTGCCGGCGGCGTCCCACAGGAACGCCACCTTGCCACCGTCGGGCGACCACGCCGGATTGGTCGGGTACTTGATATCGGCGATCCGCTCGATGGTGATGCTGCCTTTCGGCGGCTCGGCGAGCGCCGCGGCGCCGCTGGCGAGGAGCGCGACGAGGGCGGCGATGACGGGCGAGAACCTGAGCCTCATGACGATCTCCATGGAAGTTGAACCGCCGATGTCCCGCAAGCCTAGAACCGCGCGGTCAAGCCGAAGCGGACGATGCGCGGCGTCAGGATACGGGTCGGCCGGCCCCACGTGCTGCCAATCTGCTCGTTCTGCAGGAGGACGTGGTTGGCATTGAGGATGTTGAAGAGGTCGAGCACCGGTTCGACGCTGGCGCTGCCTAGCTTGAAACGGCGCCCCAGCCGCAGGTCGACGAACTTGGTCACGTCCTCGGTGCGGTCGATGCCGCGCTGCGCCAGACGAATCGTCTCGCTGGCCTGCGAGGCGGTCAGGCCGGTGAACACCGTCGTGCGGTTGAGCGGGTCGCCGGCGCGGGCGGTGTACTTGGCCGAGATCAGGACTTGCCACGGCAGCTGGTAGCTGCCCGACGCGGTGACCGTCCATGGCAGGTCGATGAACACCGACCCGTCGTCGCGGTTGATCGACGAGTTTGGGTTGCTGAAGTCGACGCCGGTGTAGGTGCCGCTGTGGTCGTATCCGCGGTGCTTCTGGAAGCTGGCACCGGCCAGCATCTGCCAGCGATTGGACATGCGCTTCTGGAAGTCGAACTGCACGCCGTCGTAGTTGCTCTTCAAGAACTCGACGTTGCTGATGTAGCGGTCGCGTGCGTTGATGAACTCGGGGCGCAGGTTGTAGATGGTGATGGTCTGGGTCTGGCCGCTGACCGGATCGACAAAGGTGCGGTCGATCGGGGCGTAGGCGTCGAGGCCGCGGGCGCGGTCGAGGATACCGAGGCCGTTGCGGTGCTCGCGGCGGTGGTAGCTGGCCGAGATCGCCATGTTGCCGGCGAGCTGCTGCTCGACGCCGACGTTGTACTCCTGGCTGTAGGGCCGCGTGGCGCCGGAGTCGACGGTCGGGAACAGGCCGCGCGGGAAACCGGTGAAGCTGCCGAGCTCGCCCGGGTCGAGCGCAAGGTTGCCGTTGGCGTCGTTCCACGACACCGCCTGGTTGACGAGGGCGTTGGGGTTGGCGGCCTCTGAGACCTGCGAGCCGAACTGGTTGTAGAACCGCCCGTAGTAGGCTTTCACCGCCGTCTTGCCGTTACCGGTCAGGTCGTAGGAGATGCCGAGCCGCGGCGCGATGTTGGGGCCAAAGTCGAACACGTCGGTCTTGGGGAAGGTCCGGGCCTCCACGTAGGTGCCGGCCGGGCTGGTCTGGGCCGGGAGGTAGGCGCTCACCGCGTCGATGCGCAGGCCGGCGTTGATCGTGGCCCGGCCGAGCACCCAGCGGTCCTGTAGGAAGACGCCCCAAGTGCTGAGGCGATGGTCGGAGTTGATCGGCGTGTTCGACAGCTGCGCCTGGAACGGCACGCCGTCGCGCAGTTCGAGCAGGACGTCGCCGTTGCGGATGCGCTCGTACTCGACCCGCTCGCGCGACACCTGCAGCCCGGCCCTGAGGTCGTGGGTGCCGGCGCGAGCCGAGTCGAGGAAGTAGCTGCCGGTGAAGGCGCCCTGATAGCGACCGTTGGGGTTGAGCGACTGCGTCTCGGCGGCGTTGACGCGGGTGAAGCGTACGACGTCGCGGATGGCGATGTCGGTGGGCGTGACGTCGGCCTGGTAGCGTACCGGGAACACGCCCCACATGCGGCCGAAGCGGGCGTCGAGCATCAGGCGCCGGCCAAGCACGTGGTTGTACTGCGCCACGTAGTTCTGCGCCGGCTGGTTCTGTAGCACCGTCGCCTTGTCCTCGACGAAGAGGTAGGGCGCGTCGCGGCGGTGGAAGCGGTCGTTGATGTTCTTGTTGAAGAGAAACGACGTGCGCAGATTCGAGGTCGTCTGCCACGACGCCTTGCCGACGAAGTTGCGGATGCGGTTGTCGTCGATCGCCTGCGAGCCGTCCGCATTGGCCGCGCCGATCTGGCGCTGGTCGAGACGCCACCAGCGGATGGCGCCGAAGAACCAGGCCTTGTCTTTCTTGATCGGTCCGCCGAGCGTCGAGCTCCAGTCATAGCTCAGGTCCACCGGGTTCCCGGCGGCGCCGCTGCTCTGGCCGGAGGTCAGGCCCAGGCGCGCTCTCAGGCCGTCGTCGATGTTGCTGCCCTGCAGCGCGTCGTTCATGAAGTAGAAGTTGTGGTCCGAGGTGAAGCGGTTGCCACCCGACTTGGTGACCATGTTCATGTAGACGCCAGACACGTCGCTCTCCGCGCTGCCGCTGGCCGTCTGCATGTTGTACTCCTCGTACATCTCGAAGCCGTAATACATCATCGTGGCCCCGCCGTCGCCGCCCGCCCAGTTGACCTTGAGGCCGTCGATGCTGAACGACTTCTGGCTATTGGCCGAGCCGAAGGCCTCGATGTTGTACTGCTGCGCTCCCTCGGTGCCGCCGACGTCGAGGCGGCCAGTGACCACGCCGGGCACCAGGCCCGCCATCACCCACGGGTTGCGGCCGGTCGGGATGTTCTCGGCGAGGTCCTTGGAGATGTTCGTCTGGGTGACGGTGGACGATACGTCGACCACCGGTGAGGCGCCGCTGACCGTCACCGTCTCCTGCAGGGATCCGACCCCCAGTTCCACGTCGACGCGCGCGGTGCGCGCCACCTCCAGCAAGATGCCCTCGCGCTTGAGCGGTGCGAAGCCGGTGAGGTCAAACGTCACGACGTAAGTGCCCGGCGGCAACGTGAGCTGGTAGCTGCCGGCCACGCCCGTTGCCGTGCTGCGGTTGCCACCGATCAGGCTCTCGCCGCTCACCGTAACCGTGACGCCGGGCAGCACTCCGCCCGGGCCGTCGCGCACGACGCCAGTGAGGGTGCCGGTCTGCTGCGCCACGGCGGAGGCGGCGTGGGCACACACGAGGAACAAAGCGACGATCAGGGATCGGGTGCGGCATGGCATGAGGGGACCTCCGAGCAGATCGGGCGCAGGACTCAAGATCGCGCCTCGACGCATCTGCCGTAACGGGAGGATTCTAGCCCTATGCCGCCGCTAATGCACCGCATTGGTCGGGGATACCGTGCAGGCGGGACTATCATCTGCTCCGTGTTCGACATCCACGTCATCGACGATCCGGCGGCGGCGACGGTGGCTTTGAAGCCGATGCGGAGTCGACTCTTCTCGGAATGGGGATCCCAAGGAGCCATGATGAGCGTGAAGAAAGAAGCCTCCGGACGCCGTTCAGTCCAGGTCGAAGTCGAACTCCCCGGCACGCCAGAGGAAGTCTGGCAGGCGATCGCCACCGGCGCGGGCGTGTCGTCCTGGTTCGTGCCAACGGAGTTCCATGAGAGCGACGGCAAGCCCGTGGCAGTGACGTCAAATTTCGGCCCGGGCATGGAAGTCCGTGCGGCCGTGACGGCCTGGGATCCGCCGCGGACGTTTGCCGCCCAGGGCGAGGGCTGGGGCGGCTCGCCGCCCATCGCCACCGAGTGGATCGTCGAAGCGCGCGCCGGCGGAGTGTGCCTCGTCCGTGTGGTGCATAGCCTCTTCGCCAGCACCGACGAGTGGGACAACCAGCTTGAGAGCACTGAATCCGGCTGGCCCGGCTTCTTCCGCACCCTGCGGATCTATCTCACGCACTTCCGCGGCCAACG
>JBDTWC010000195.1:0-5599 GCA_040006875.1 Acidobacteriota bacterium
GAAACGCGCGTCGAGACCGATGAGGGTGCCGTCACGGTCATCGACTTCATGCCGCTGCGCGGCCGGAATTCGGACATCGTACGCCTCGTGCGCGGCGACCGCGGCCGGGTGCGGATGCGCACCGAACTGGTGCTGCGATTCGACTACGGTCGTACCGTGCCCTGGGTCAACCATCTCGCCGATGGGACCTTCCGCGCGATTGCCGGGCCGGACATGGTGACGCTGCACACGCCGGTGGCGCTGACCGGCCAGGACCTCACGACGCGGGGCGAGTTCGACGTGGCGGCCGGAACCACCGTGCCGTTCGTGCTGACCCACGGCGCATCGCACCAGGATCCGCCCGACGCCGTCGATCCCCAGCTGGCGCTCGAACACACCGAGACGTTCTGGCGCGAGTGGGTCGCCATCAATACGTCACAGGGCGAATGGGCCGACGCCGTGACCCGCTCGCTCATCACGCTGAAGGCCCTGACCTACGCGCCGACCGGCGGCATCGTCGCCGCGCCCACGACGTCGCTGCCCGAGCAGCTCGGCGGTCCGAGGAACTGGGACTATCGCTTCTGCTGGCTGCGCGATGCCACGCTGACGCTGCTGTCGCTCATGAACGCGGGCTACTACGACGAAGCGGTGGCTTGGAAGGAGTGGCTGCTCCGCGCCGCGGCCGGCGCCCCGTCGCAGCTTCAGATCATGTACGGTTTGGCCGGCGAGCGGCGGCTTCCCGAGCTCGAGCTGCCGTGGCTGCCTGGTTACGAAGGTTCGCTCCCGGTACGGATCGGCAACGGCGCTCACGGGCAACTCCAGCTCGACGTCTTCGGCGAAGTGATGGACGCGCTGCATCAGGCACGGCGCGGCGGGCTGAACTCGCGCGACGAGGACTGGGCGTTTCAACGCGCCATGCTCGACCACTTGATGGGCATCTGGAATCAGCCCGACCAGGGGATCTGGGAGATGCGCGGCGAGGCGCGCCACTTCACCTACTCCAAGGTCATGGCCTGGGTAGCGTTCGACCGCGGCGTTCGGGCCATCGAGACCGGCGGCGTCGACGGCCCGCTGGACCGCTGGCGAACGGTGAGAGGGGCGATCCACGAAGAGGTGTGCGCCCGCGGCTACGACCCCATCATGGGGAGCTTCGTGCAGTCGTACGGCTCGAAGGAACTCGACGCCAGCCTGCTGCTGCTGCCGACGGTGGGCTTCCTGGCCGCCGACGATCCCCGAATCCGCGGCACCGTCGAGGCCGTGGAGCAGCGGTTGTTCGTGGATGGGTTCCTCCGGCGCTACGACACCAGCAGCAGCCACGATGGCCTGCCCGGGGACGAGGGCGTGTTCCTGGCCTGCAGTTTCTGGCTGGCTGACGCCTACGTGCTGATGGGTCGCCTCGATGACGCGCGCCAGTTGTTCGAGCGTCTGCTCACGCTGCGCAACGACGTCGGCTTGCTGGCGGAAGAATTCGACACCAAGGCACAGCGTCTGGTCGGCAACTTTCCACAGGCGTTCTCGCATGTGGCGCTGGTGAACACGGCGCACAATCTGTCTCGCGCCACCAAGCCGGCTGAGCAGCGCGCCGCCTCCTAGGTGACCGTGAGGCCTTGGGAAGGCGCTCTATCGCCCGGCCACAGCGCGCCTACTCGCCTTTGGGTCCGGTGAGTCCGAAGCCCGCGCCAGCTGGATCGGTAGCGATCACGATCCACTCGCCCGTGGGCACTTGGTGTGGCCCCATCACTACCTTGCCGCCATGGTCCGCGATGGCCTGCGCCGCCGCCGCGATCGACGGCACGCCGATGTAGAAGAGCCACGCCGCGGGCTGCCGCTCGTCCTGGCGTTGCATGATGGCGCCGATCTGCTGGCCGCCGTGGTCGATGAAGCAGTAGTCGCCCATCGACCCCATGTTCATCACCTCGTTGAACGCGAAGCCGAAGTGCCGGTTGTAGAACGCCTTCGCCAGGGCGAGATCGGGACTGGCAAGCTCGTTCCAGTTCACGCGCTGCGGCGCGTGACGGTCGAACACATCGCTTGTGGCATCGGGCGTGCCCGGGGGCGGCACGGGCGTCATCAGATAGAACGGCACGCCCTGCGGATCGGTGACCATTGCGACCCGGCCGACGCTGGGGATGTCCGCCGCCGGCATCTGGATCTTGCCGCCGTCGGCCACGATAGCCGCGACGTGACCGTTGACATCAGGCGTATGAAGGTAACCGATCCAGAGCGGCCTGGCGCCGTGCTGGATCATGTCGGGCGAGAGGCGCAGCACGCCGCCGGCCGACTTGCCGTCGCTACGACCGATCATGCGGTAGTCCATGCCACCGGGCTGTCCGGGAGTCGGGCTGCCAATCGTCCAGCCGACGACGGCCGCGTAGAACGGGGTGACGGCGTCGGGGTCGGGCGTCATCAGCTCGTACCAGATGAAGCTGCCAGCAGGGTTGGCCATTGGTCGTCGCTCCTGCCGGGCATTCTGCCACAGCCTCAGGGCACGAACGTGACCGGCACCCACTCCCGCACGCTGTTGACGAGCCATCGCCGGGTGGCACGGTCGAGGTCGGCGACGGTGAGCGGCTGTTCCGTCACGACGCCTTGGTCGAGCAGTTCGCCGCGGAAGATCCCGGCGAGCAGCCCGGCACTCCGTGGCGGCGTCACGAGGCGTCCCTCGAGCTCGACCACCAGGTTGCCAATCGTGAACTCCGTAAGCTCGCCGCGATCGTTGACGAGCAGCACGTCGAACACGTCGGGCCGCGCCGTGTGCCGGCGCTCGTAAGCGCGGCGATGCGTGGACTTGTGACAGAGGAACGGATCCTCAGCCGACACTGGCTCAGCCGAGAGAGAGACGAGACGCGGCCAGGGCCGCGCGTCGAGCGCGTCGAGCGCGGTGCTCGTCACGGCCGGAGCGCCGTCTTGCGCCACCGTCAAACGCACGCGCCTGGCCAGTCCGGTCCACTGGGCGGTGTGCGCCGTCACCGCGTCGGTCACGCGATCCGGGCTCACGGTCAGGTCGAAATAGGCGGCGGAAGCGAGGAGCCGGGCCAGATGTCGCGGCCAGCGCGCCAGTGCGCGGCCGTCGAAGCGCATGGTCTCGAGCAGCGAGAACGCCGGCGGCACGTCGAGGAACGTCGCCTTGAGCCGCGCTTCCGCCAGTTCCGCGCCGGGCGCCGAGTCCCAGGTGATCCCTCCGCCGACGCCGAGCGACACCTGTCGCGAGCGCCGTGTGAAGACGGCCGTGCGGATCGCCACGTTGAAGATCGCGTTGCCACCTGGCGCGATGAGACCAATCGCGCCGCAGTAGATGCCGCGCGGCTCCGGCTCGATGCGCCGAATCAGCCGCATCGTGCTGACCTTCGGCGCGCCCGTGATTGAACCGGCCGGAAAGAGCGCGGCGATGGTGTCGGTGAGCGTCACGTCCTCGCGCAGCGTGCCAGTTACGGTCGACACCATCTGCCAGGCGGCCCGGTAGCGCTGCACCTCGAACAGCGACGGCACCGCGATGCTGCCGATCGCGCATACGCGCCCCAGGTCGTTCCGGGCGAGATCCACGATCATCACGTTCTCGGCGCGGTCCTTGGCCGAACCGGCCAGCTCACGCGCGCGCTCCGCGTCTTCTTCGGGCCACCGTCCGCGGCGAGCCGTTCCTTTCATCGGGGCCGTGGCGACGTGTCGGCCGCGCCGCTCGAGCAGCAGCTCAGGCGACAGCGACACGACGACGACGTCGTCGAGCTCGAGACAGGCGGCATAAGGCGGCCGATGCGCGGCGACGAGCGCGGTGTAGCGGGCCCACACGTCGTCGTCGGGCCAGGTCGTGTCGAGGCGCAGGGTGTAGTTGGCCTGATAGCTGTCGCCGCCGGCGATCGCGGCGGTCACGGCGGCAAAGCCCCGCTGGTAGTCCGCTTCGGAAATCCGCGGCTGCCACGGAGGCGCCGGAGCGGGAGGAGCGGTCGCGCCTTCTGCGCGCAGGATCGACGACGGCCGATCGAAGACCGCGAACCAGGCCAGCGGCAGATCGTGAAGCGGGTGGGTGACGAGGGCCGCGTCGAATCCGGAGGCCGCCTCGTAGCTGAGGAAGCCGGCCACCCAGGCCCCGGCATCTGCTTCGGCTTCGGCCGCACGCATCGTGACCTCGACCTCGGCAGCCGTTCGCGCGATGCACACGCGGCGCGGGTCAGTGAACTCGAGCGGGCCTGCGTCACCAGTCGCGACGCTATCAGCGGAGAGAGGAGGGAAGTCGAACCGCAGTCGCATGAAGTCCAAGGCGTCAGGTGAAGAACGCACGGGCCACGCGCGCGTGCCTCCGCAGGACTACCCGCCCAGGTAATATATTGCATCGCAGGAGTCAGACCGATTCAAACCACGCAACGGCCACGCACAGCCCTCGTGTGTGTCGCTCCGCTGATGCTGCTGAGCGCGCTGTCGGCGTGCGGCGACCGGGGGCCATCGCTGGCCGAGCGGGCAGCGACAACGCGCGCCGCCCAAGAAGCCGCTGACACCACCGCACGCGAGCAAGCCCGCGCCAAGTCAGAAGAACGGCGCTTGAGGGCGTTGTGGTCGTATCAACAGGCCACGGTGGGCGGAGGCGAGCAGGTGACGGCGGCCATTCTCGCCGCCGACAACGTGGCTGCCGACGGCACCGGCCCGCGGCCCGTGCAGCTCGTGTTCCGCGACCACGAAAAGTGGGGTCGTAGCGCCTATCTCGTGCTGCAGGCCGGCGACTTCAAGTGCCGCCCGAGCTGTACCGTCGCAGTCAGGGTCGACGACCGCGCGCCTGAGCGGCTGGCGGCGTGGCGGCCCAACACCGACGAGGCCATCGCCATCTTCATCCGCGACGCCGCCAGGATGTGGCGTCTTGCCGGCAACGCCTCGCGCTTGAGCATCGAGTTCCCGGTGACCGCGGGCGGCACGCGCACGGCCTCCTTCGAGGTCGTCGGACTCGACCAGGCGAAGCTGCCGGGATGGTAGGGTGGAGCTTATGACGAGAGCGACTGTGTCCCGTTCCCTGGCCGCGGCTGCGTTGGCCCTCGCGATGGCCGTGCCCGCAGCCGCTCAGAGTGTCGTCGGCAAGGGCAAGACCGGACCGGCGCCCGACCCGGTCGACCTCGAGATCACCGGGCTCTTCCAGGCCAAGTTCGTCAGCGTCGGCGACGACATGTACATCGGCGGCCAGCCCACCGAGAAGGCGCTGCGCGACCTGAAGGCGAAGGGCGTCACGACGGTGGTGAACCTGCGCATGCCCGAGGAGATGGCGCAGATCGGCTTTGACGAGCCCGCGCTGCTCAAGGAACTGGGCATCACCTACGTGCCCATCCCGATGCGAGGGTCAGCCGAAAATCCCTACGGGCCGAAGCAACTCGACACCTTTGCCGCGACCCTGGCGTCAGCTCAGGGCAAGGTGCTGTTGCACTGCACCGTGGCCTGGCGAGCCAGCCACCTGTGGGCGGCCTACCTGATTCGCGATCGCCGCGTGCCGGTGGCCACGGCGCTCGCGCAGGCGCGGGCGATCAACCTGCGCGACGACGCGCCGTTCGGCTCGCAACAGCCGATTGAAGGGTTCCTTGGACGCCCGCTTCCCGAACTGGCGCGCCCGAAGTTCTAGGGGTTCGCGTCGGCCTGGCCGCCGAAC
>JBDTWC010000196.1:0-5581 GCA_040006875.1 Acidobacteriota bacterium
CTCGCCGACCTCGGCTCGGCGCCGGCGTGGCCCGACAAGCCGGCGCGCGACCGCACCGGGGCCGACTTCGTGGCGGCGCTTGGCGCCGGCCTGGTCGTGAGCGTGGTCTACGCCGCGCGCGGCTGGGTCACGGGCAGCCACGAGGGCTTCGCGGCCGGCTTCGGCGCCATGATCGTGGTGCATGCCGTGGCGGCGGCGGCGCTGTTCCTGGTCCTCACCGCCATTCGCGGCATCGCTGCCTCCCGCCGCTTCGGCGCTGCCCGCCGCGAGTTCTGGCTCACCGCCGCCCTGGTCGTCGGCGTGTTCGAGCTGCTCATGCTCGGCGTGATCCTGCCGTCGTTGTCGGTGGCCACCGGGAGCCGCACCGTGGCGGCCGCGGTCTTGGGTTTCGCTCTGGCCTTCGTGGCCGTGGCCCGCGGCCGGCATCGCCGCGCGCCGAGCGACGACGGCGTGCAGACGGCGCTCGCGGCCTTTGTGCCGGGCCTCGCCCACACCACCGGCGTCGTGATTCCCGCGCTCGCGTGGCTGACCCTGGTCACCGTGGTCGGCACCGGCTTTGCCACCGCCAGCGGCGTGATGGACTGGAGCTTCGTGCTGGCCCGCATCGGCGCGTTCCTCACCTGGCTGCTCGCTGCGTCCGGCGCGCTGGCGCTGCCGTCGCCGTCGCTACGTCGTCCGACCTCCGGCTGGGCGTTTGGCTGGTGCCTGGCCACGCTCGCCGCGCACCAGCTGCTGGTGCCGCCGCCGGGGCTCGCCGCGGGCACGCCCGTGGATCGTTACGCGGTCGTCGATCCGTCGTTCCGCATGCTGCGCGAGGCGTTACGTCCGCCGACCCCGACCGATCCGAACTTCTATCCGTTCCTGCAGAAGAACACCAACCTGGGCCGCGATGTCGACATCAAGCCGATCGATGTCACCCTGGCGCGTCTCGAAGGGCCGCTGGCACCGCGCCGGCCGCACATCTTCCTGTTCGTGATCGACAGCCTGCGCCGCGACTACGTGTCGCCCTACAACCCGGCCGTCACCTTCACGCCGGCCATCGGCCGCTTCGCGGCCGAGAACGTGGCTTTCGAACGCGTGTTCACGCGCTACGGCGCCACCGGACTCTCGGTGCCGTCGATCTGGGTCGGCGGCATGATCCTGCACAAGCAGTACGTGCAGCCGTTTGCGCCCATGAACTCACTCTACAAGCTGCTCGCGCACGAGGACTACACGAGCTGGCTGTCGCGCGACAACATCGTCGATGCGATCGTGCCCCACGACCACGAAGGTCCGGCGCTCGACACGACCCGCGCCATCAAAGACTTCCGCTTCTGCGACACCGCGGCCGAGATCACGACTCGTCTCGATAGCTTGAAGCCAGACGGCCCGCCGGTGTTCGCATGGGCGCTGCCCCAGGACATCCACATCTCGGCCATCACGCGCGAGGGCGCGGCGACGATCGACGACGGCGACTACGGCGCGTTCTACAAGCCCTACGCGTCGCGCATGAAGCGCATCGACACCTGCTTCGGCCAGTTCGTCGACGGCTTGAAAGCGCGCGGTCTCTACGACGACAGCGTCGTCATCCTGACCGCTGATCACGGCGACTCACTGGGCGAGGAGGGGCGCTGGGGCCACGCCTACACGCTCTTCCCCGAGATCCTGCAGGTGCCGCTCATCATGCACGTGCCGGCGTGGTTCCGGGCCTCGCACGACACCGATCCGCGACAGCTCGCGTTCACGACCGACATCACGCCGACCCTCTACGCGATGCTCGGCTTCGAGCCGGCCCGCCCGGCGCCGGTCTTCGGCCAGCCGCTCTTCTGGGCGAAGGGTCAGCCACAGCCGGTGCGGCCGGGCGAGGGCCACCTGCTGGCGTCGAGTTACGGCAGCGTTTATGGGTGGCTGACCGGCGAGGGTCACAAGCTCTACGTGGCCGACGGCGTCGATTTCCGCGACTATCAGTTCACGCTCGACGGCTCGCAGACCGGCCACGCGCAGAGCGTCGGCTCCGCCGATCGCCAGCAGGGGCAGAAAGCGATCCACGACGCGGTCGAGGGCATCGCCACGTTCTACAAGTTCTCGTCCAGCCCCTAGCCAGACAAGCAGCAGCTACTTGCGCTCGAATTGGCCGAGGGCGGCGTCGTCGCGATTCAGATCCACGCTGCGGACCGCACTCCGCCCCTTCAGCGTCACCGTTCCGGCGGCCTCGCTGAGCGTGACGACGAGGTCGTCGCTCGTGCCGTCGGCGTACTGCAGCGTGGCCGTGACGGGCACGTCGAAGACCTCGCCCGTCTGTTCGTAGGTGAGCGTAACGCCGTCCGGTGTCGGCGTGGCGCTGTAGCGCACGCGCGGCAGGCCGGTGTCGAGCACCCACTGCGCGAAGAAGCGTTCGAGCGGCTTGCCGTACTCGGCCTCCATGGCGCGCTGCAGGTCGTCGGTGCCGGCCTTCATGTAGCGGTTGTCGCGGTAGAAGCGGCGCAGGCCCTTGAAGAACGCCTCGTCGCCCATCAAACGGCGCAGCATGTGCAGCACCATCGCGCCCTTGTTGTAGACGATGGCGCGGAACACGCGCGGTTCTCCTTTTACGTGGCCGAGGCGGTAACCGAGCGAGATTGGTCCCTGGTCGGAATTCGCCATGGCCCAGCGCCGCAGGTTGCGCAGCGCCGATCGGTAGACGCTGTCGCCGCGTCGTTCGCGCGCGTAAAGGGTGGCGAAGTACTGGGCGAAGCCCTCACTGATCCACTGCTCGTGATAGTTCTTCCAGCCCACGGCCTGACCCCACCACTGGTGGGCCACTTCGTGGGCCAGTATGAACTCTGGAAAGTCGGTGAAGGTGGCCGGGTCGTTGCGCCACACAAACGGCGTGGTCGGCAGCGGGTGGTTGAGCACCGCGAAGTAGGCAGGGCTGTGGCCGCCTGGCAGGTTTCCCTCGACCAGCGCCACGGTGAACGACGGATAGGGCGCATCGCCCATGATCGAGGCGTAGAAGCGCAACACGTCGGCGGTAGTGGCCAAGGCGTCGCGGGCCCTCACCTCCTGGCGCCGGTTGCCCACCGTGGTCAACTCGACGGTGTTGCGGCTGCCGACCGGCATCGGTTTGGGCGGCGCCATGAGCTCGGTCATCGTCACCGACCTCGGCGGCGGTGGCAGCGGCGGCACCACGATGTCGAGGGCGACGGTGGCGGCATCGCCGCGGGTCATGCGGCTGATCACCGCGCCGAGATAGCGTACCGGTAGCGTGGTGCGGAAGCTGAAGAGGCGCTGTGCGGCAATGCCACCCGGCGCCATGATGACGGTGTCCGGACTTGCGGCCGGCACGCCCGACGCGACCACCATGTAGTCCATCGGCACCGCCACGCGCAACGCGGCGGTGGCGTAGTCGGTTACGCCCGACTGCGGGTACCAGCCGGCGCGGTTGCTCAGCAGCCAGTTGGGCTCGGTTGCCACGAATGGCATGTTCTCCTGGGGGCCGCCGCGGCCCTCCTGGACCGACTCGGAGTCGATCGTCTGGCGCTCCATCCGGCCCTGGTACTGCACGGTGAGCGTGAGCTCGTAGTCGCGCGACAGAGGCGTGGGTAGGTTCACCACCACCGCGCTCTGGTTACGCACGCGCAGGAAGAGCAGCCGCCCCAGTTCCTTGCTGGTCACCGACGAGATGGTGAAGTTCTCGGCCAGCTTGAGGGTGAGCGCCGCCAGCTGGAACGACTTCACGCGCAGCTTCAAGGTGGCCACGCCGGCCAGCCACTCGCGGTCGGGCGTGACGTCGACGTCGATGTCGTAGTCGAGCACGTCGTACTCGGTCAGGTCGTCTTCGTTGTAGAAGGCGCCGCGGCTTTCGAGCTTGTGCGGCGAGGCGTAGACGGCGATGTTGCGCTTGCGCTCGCGGCTGAAGAAGGTGACATCCTCCGGCTCTCCGGTGGTGCGCGCGTAGGTGAGGGTATGGTACTTGCGCGTGCGCACCTCGGCCACCATGTCGCCAGGCTGCGGCAGGATCGACCAGATGTCACGGCTCAAGTCGCTCAGGTCGAGGCTGAAGGATCGCGACACCTCTTCGTTGAAGATCTCCCGCGCCCGCTCCAGCTGTCGCGCATCGAGGGCGGTGGGCGCCAGGGTGCCGGCGGCGAGCTGCTGCTCGAAATCGGTGGGGCTGATGCGCACGAACGCGGCGTCGAAGCGGCTCTCCACGGCGTCGGTGCCGGCAAAGAGCCGCACCTGTCCGCGTTCGGTCTTGGGCGTGGGGTGGAAGTTCATCACGCCGTCGCCCTGCAGCACGAGCGCGGTGACACCGTCGGCAGTGTCGGCCACAAACACCGAGCCGCTGATGAGGCGCAGCTCGAAGTCGACCGACGAGAGCACGAAGTCGCGGGCGGTGAAGGGCCGTTCGCGATTGAGCTCGAGGCGGTGCAGCGCGTCAACCTGCGACAGGCGCTCGTTGGCCACGATGCGCCACGGCGTGTCGGTGTCGCCGGCCACGGCCACCGAGCCCGACGGGCGGCGCAGATCGAGCCGCCAGGTCGAGAGCATGCCGCGCGGACCGCTCTCGAGGAACACATCGACGATCAGGCGGTAGCCGTCGCCCGGCAAGGCACCCTCGAGGGCCGTCCGTTCGCGCTCGCGGACTACGGCGCGAGTCACGCCGCGCGGCACCACCGCGTCGAAGAACTCGCCGGCGTCGGCCGCATCGGCGTTGACCGACACGAGCGCCATCCAGGCCGCCTTGTCACTCGAGGTGAGGGCCGTCTCGATCTGCTGCAGCGCGCGCAGCAGCTGCAGTTCTTCGGGGTCTGGCGCAGCGGGCTGGCGCGCGAACGCGGGAAGCGCCCACAACATCAGCACGGCCACCAGCAGCGGGGCCCGGCCCATGAGCAGATTAGACGCCAGATCGCGGCGGATGGGGTTACGAGTTTTGCATGCCGGGGACGAGCGGTGGGACCGGCGGCACGATCGGCCGGCTCAGCACCAGCACCGTGAGGTCGTCGGCCAGGCGTTCGCCGTGGCGATGATGGTCGACGGCGCGGAACACCGCGCGGCTCAGCACTGCGGCAGCCACTCCGGGGGTGGCCCGGACGGCAGCTTCGAGCCCGGATTCCTCGAACATCTCGCCGGCCGGCGACTCGGCCTCCGTGATGCCGTCGCTGTACATGACCAGCGCGTCGCCGGGCTCGAGCCGGGCGTAGCCCGACTCGTAGGTCGACTCTTCGAACATGGCCAGCGCAATGCCGCCGGTCGAGAGCCGCTCCACCGTGCCGCCGGCGCGCAAGAGCAGCGGCGGCGTCTGGCCGGCGTTCACGAACTCGAGCTCGCCAGTGCGCGGATCGAAGAGGCCGAGGAACAGCGTGATGAAGCGCGACGGCGGCGCGTGCTTGGCCACCTGCACATTGAGGCGTCGCACCAGTTCCGGCGGCGAGTCGTAGTCGTCGACCAGCGTGCGCAGCATGGCCAGGAAGAGCGCCATCAGCAAGGCGGCCGGACTGGCCTTGCCGGCCACGTCGCCGAGCGCGATAATGACCCGCCCGTCGGGCCGCGGCAGGATGTCGTAGAAGTCGCCGCCCACGGTGTTGGCCGGCCGGGTCAGGCCGCTGGCCTCGACCCCGGG
>JBDTWC010000197.1:0-5545 GCA_040006875.1 Acidobacteriota bacterium
GCTCGCGGTTCAACTGCGCCACCGCGCGCTGCATGTCGATGGCGGCGCGCACGGCTTTCAGCGCGTGGCGCTCGCTGGCATACGGCGCCCCGAACAGCGCCATCACGCCGTCGCCGAGGTACTTGTCGAGAGTGCCGCCGTGCCGGAAGATCACTTCGCTCATCAGGGTGAGGAAGCGGTTCAATAACTCGACGACGGCCTCAGGCGAGGTGGCTTCCGACAAGGTGGTGAAGCCGCGCAGATCGGCGAACAGCACCGAGACAGTCACGCGCGTGCCGCCCGGCGTGATCTCGCGTTCAGGATTCAGGAGTACGTCGTCGACCAGCTGCTGGGGCAGGAACCGCTCGTACTTCTCACGGACCATTGCCTCGCGCTGCAGCGCCGCGTGAGCGCTCACCGTGTCGAGAGCGATGCCGGTCTGAACGGCCACCGCATTCAGCAGGTCGAGGTCGTCGGACGAAAAGGTCTGCGTCTCGTCCTGTAGGTCGGCGTAGATCACGCCCAGCAAGCCCCTACGGCCGACGATTGGCGCCGCCATCACCGAGTGTGTCTGCTGCAGCAGGAGGCTGTCTGGCAGCGCGATCTCGTTAGGTTTGCTGCTCTTGAGCAGCACCGACACACGCTGCTTCGCCACGTTGTCGAACACCGTCTTGCTGACGCGGAGCGGCTGCGCCGCCGGGTCCAGGCGCTCGGGCCCGTGGGCGTTGCGCACGCGCGAGGCAACGTGCCGCATCTCGTCCCGATCGGCCACTTGGAAGATCACGACGCGCGCCGCGGGCGTGACCTGCATCAGGATGCCGATCACCTTGTCGTAGACGTCTTCCAGCGAGAACACCGAGCCCAGGGTGCGACTCAACTCGTAGAACAGACCAAGTACGCGTGTCTTCTTGTCAAGTTCCGAGCGCAACGCGACCGCCGACAGCTCGCCGGACGCGGCCGCGGCCGCCACGGCGTTCGAGAGCAGGTCGGCCGGCGCCTTCTGCAGCACCGCGCGCATTGAGTCGCTCGCCTCTGGGTCGACAAACGGCGCGGCGCCGTCGCGCTCGAACACGAGGGTGAAGTCGCCAATCTTCAGCACGTCGCCGGGCGCCAGGACCTCGGAGCGATCGCCAAGGCGCCGTCCGTTCAGATGCGTGCCGTTGCGGCTGGAGAGATCGACGATGCTCAAGCGGTCGCCGTCGCACACGACCAGCGCGTGCCGACGCGACACGCGAGTGTCGTCGAGCGACACATCGCTCTTGGGGTCGCGGCCGATGACGGTCTCGCCCTCGCGCAGACGATACTGGAACGGATTGCCGGCGGGTGGCTGCACGCGCAGCACCGCGCTCGGTGGGGCACTGCTAGACATTCCGGAGGCGCGAGTGCTTGTAGCCGTAGAGGAGATAGAGCACGAGGCCGACCACGAGCCAGAGGCCGAAGCGTTCCCACGCCTGCGGCGGCAGGCCGACCATGATGAACATGCAGGCGGCGGCGCCGAGCGGCGCGATCACCCACACGATCGGCACGCGGAAGGGCCGTGGCCGTTCCGGCTCGACGACCCTCAACACGAGCACGCCGACGCACACCAGCGCGAAGGCGAACAGGGTGCCGATGTTGGTCAGGTCGTAGGTCTCGGCGGCGTCGCCCACCGCCGACGCCAGAGCGACCAGCGCGCCGGTGAGCATGGTGGTGACGTGCGGCACGCGCGTGCGCTTGTCGACCTTGGCGGCCCACTGCGGGAGCAGGCCATCGCGCGCCATCGCGAAGAAGATGCGCGGCTGGCCGTACTGGAACACGAGCAGCACCGCGGCCATCGACACCGCCGCGCCGAGCGCCACCACCCAGCCGACGGTCGTGAAGCCGGCGAGTTCGAGCGCGCGCGCGAGCGGGTCGGCCACGGCCAGCTGTTGATAGGGCACCATCCCGGTGAGCACGGCGCCGACCACGACGTAGATGAGCGTGCACACCGCCAATCCGCCCAGGATGCCGATGGGCAGGTTGCGTTGGGGATTGATCGTCTCTTCCGCGGCCGTCGAGATGGCGTCAAAGCCGATGTAGGCGAAGAACACGATCGCCGCGCCCTGATGGATGCCGGTGAAGCCGTTGGGCGCGAACGGATGGTAATTGGCGGTGTTGATGTTGCCGAGCCCGACGGCGATGAAGAGCGCGAGGGCGAGCAGCTTCACGACGACCATGGCGTTGTTGGCCGAGGTGCTCTCGCGCACGCCGCGCAGCAGCAGCCAGGTGATGAAGAGCACGATGCCGAAGGCGGGTAGATTGACGAGGATCGGCAGACCGAGCAGATGTGGCGCCGAGTCGACCAACCCGTGCACGTCGGGATTCGAGCTGAGGGCCGCGGTGCGATAGCCGGTCGTGAGCCACGCCGGCAGGTCGATGCCGATGCCGCGCAGCAAAGTGGTGAAATAGTCGCCCCACGAGATGGCGACGGCTACGTTGCCGACCGCGTACTCGAGAATCAGATCCCAGCCGATGATCCAGGCGACGAACTCGCCGAGCGTGGCGTAGCAGTAGGCGTAGGCGCTGCCGGCCTGGGGGATCATCGCGGCCAGTTCCGCGTAGCAGAGCGCCGCCAACGCACAAGCGCCGCCGAGCAACAGGAACGAGAAGACCAGGGCCGGGCCGGCGCCGTAGCGCACCACCGCGCCGCTCGGGTCGGTCTGGCCGGCAGCGGCAGTGCCGATGGCGCCGAAGATACCGGCGCCGATCACGGCCCCGATCGCCAGCATCACGAGGTCGCCGGCGCCGAGCACGCGCTTGAGCGAGTGTTCGGTGTCTTCGTTCGCCATCAGATCGGCGATCGGCTTGCGGCGGAACAGCTGGGACATGGGTTGACCTGGATTCGCGGACGCGGCGCCCTAGGTTAGCCGCGGCGGTGCGGCGGCGCAATCAAGGAATGGCCGCGAAGCGATACAACCCGTCCGGGGTGGCGGCCACCACTTCGCCGCCAGGGCCGAAGGTGATCCCGACCAGTCCCGGCCCCGACACCACCGGGCGCTTCGGCCCATGGGCCGGCAGGCGGTAGACCGCGCTCACCCCGGCCAGCGCCTCGACGACGTGGAGCACGCCGTGGGCATCGAACGCGAGCCCTTGTGGACGGCCGAAGGTGTCGTCGATGATCTCGTGCCGTCCCGAGGCAGCGAACCGGTGAACGGCGTCGTGCGTGGCCAGCGTGGGCCCGGTGACGTAGAGGCACTCATCCGGCCCGACGGCGAGGTGGAAGGCCGCCACGCTCGGCGCGAGCGACGCGAACGTCTCGGTGCGGGCGCCGTCGGCGCTGACCCGGTGGATCGTGCCGGCACGGTCGCCGACGAAGAGCGATCCATCGGGCGCGAAGGCCAGACCGCACGACACTCCGAGTTCGCTGGCGAAGACCTCGCGCCGGCCGTCGTCGAGCAGGCGGTAGACGACGCCCTCGTAGCGGCTCGACACGAACACCTCGCCGCCCGGCGACACCGCCAGGCTGGTGGCGTTCACGATGCCGTCGGCACACGCCTCACGCCCGCCGTCACGGCCGATGCGGTAGACCGACACCGGCGTGTCCTGTCCGCGCGGTCCGCTGAAGGCGGAGTAGAGAAGACCGTCGCGATCGAAGACCGGGCCGTCCACCTGGTGCAGGCCGGTGGCAATCGGCTCGCCCACGTCGACAAACAGCGTCGCTCCCGGCGACCAGGCGGCGCGCACCGGCGCCCGGCCCGGGGACGCCGCCGCTGGCACTTCCACGGCCACGCGATCGGGCGCGGCAAACAGCACCCGCGCCCGCGCCCCGCCCACCGAGACCATCGCCTCGCCAGACGAGAGCGCCGGCACGCCTTCGCCGTGCAGCCACAGGCGCGCGCCGACGAGCACGCCGGGCGGATCGATGCCAGTGAGCGTGACGGAGGCAGACGACATGGGCGGATCGTAACCCAGGCGCCACGGCGTTGGTCTGTTAGCATCTCGTTCATGATCTGTCCGGGCTGCGGCGGCGCCATGACCGCGTTACCACTCACCGGTCACTACGGCCGGCCGATCGCCATCGATCTGTGCACCGCCTGCAACAGCGTGTGGTTCGACGAGCACGAAGATCTGGCGCTGGCGCCGCGCGCCGTCGTGCAGCTGTTCGAAGCCATGGGCAATGCCGCCACCAGGGCGCGCACCCCCGTGCAGGCACGCAAGCCCTGCCCGCGCTGCGCCACCGGACTCCTGCGGACGCGCGATCGCCTCGACCACACGCCTTTCGAGTACTTCCGGTGCACGCGCGGCCACGGCCGGCTCATGGCCTTTGCCGCGTTCCTGCGCGCGCGCCACCTCGTGCGCGACCTCAGTGCCGACGAGGTGCGGGCGTTGAGCGTCGAGGCGCGAGTCGTCAAGTGCGTGAACTGCGGCGCCAGCACCGACATCAGCGCGCACTCGGCGTGCGAGTACTGTCGCGCGCCGATTGCCGTGCTCGATGCCGGCCAACTGGCCGCCACGCTGTCGGCGCTCACCGCCGCGGAGGCCAAGCGCGCGGCCATCGACCCGACGTGGCCGTTGCGCGCCGAGCAGGTGCGCCGTCAGACCGAGGCGGCCTTTGCCGATCTGCGGACCGGCGCCACCGCGACCCCGGACCTGGACCTGGTGGAGTCGGGCATCAGGCTGTTCTCACGCATCGCCCGCACGCTGATCGACGTGGCCACACCGCCCAAGCTCTGATCGGCGCGCGCTAGCTGTCGTCCTCGAGTTCGAGGTTCCAGTAGAGATAGTCGCGCCAGCTGTCAGGCGTGCGGCGCAATCCGATGGTGACGCGCAGGGCCGGCACCGTGTCGGGGCGCCGCGGTGTGCGCACCAGATGCATGCTCGCTTCCGCGGGCGTGCGTCCGCCCTTGCGCCGGTTGCACGACACACAGCAGGTAACGATGTTCACCCAGTCCTTGCGGCCGCCTTGCGAGACCGGGATCACGTGATCGAACGTGAGGTCCTGCGTGGCGTGGTGGCGGTTACAGTACTGGCAGGTGTGATGGTCGCGAGCGTAGATGTTGGCGCGCGAGAACGGCACGTAGTCGAACCGCTTCTTGATCCGCACGTAGCGCAGGAGCCGAATCACCGAGGGCAGGCGCAAGCTGAACGACACCGCACGCACCTCGCGCTCGTGCGAGGCGATGATCTCGACCTTTCCCTGGCACCACAGCGTGATGGCTTTCTGCCAGTGGACGACCTTGAGCGGCTCGTAGGTGGCGTTGAGGAGGAGCGTCTGCTCCATGACTCTGCAACAATTCTCGCCCCGACCCCTGGAGCTGTCAAGACGGTTGAGCCGTAAGCGACTGACAGTCAACGGCTTACCGGACGCCATCGAGACGGGCTGCACAGAACGACACGAGCGACCGATAACCACGGACGAACCGCAATGACACGGCTTGCAATCCTCGTGGCGGCCTGTGCGCTGTCCGGCGCGTGCGCCTCGACTGGCGCCGTGCCGCGTCCGTTTCCGTCGCCGCGCGGCTCGACGCCGCCTCCCACGGCCGGGGCGCCCGCGGGGCCGGCGGAGCGCGGCACACCGGCGGGCGGCGGGCGGGCTACACCGATTTCA
>JBDTWC010000198.1:0-5535 GCA_040006875.1 Acidobacteriota bacterium
GCAGCGTCTGCAACTACGCCGATCCAAACGTGTTCTTCGGCACCACCATCGTGTTCCCCAACAGCGTGGCGCGCGGCACGGCGCGCGGACTCGACCTCCGCCACGTGGCGTCGGCATCCGGGTCGTGGGTGCAGCCGGTTGGGGCGTGGTCCGCGTCCGCACGGGCGCGCTACGCCAGCGGCACGCCGGTGGAACTGGGCGACTTGGACGACGACGAAGCAGCCGCACTCGCCAGCCGCCCCGGCGCCCATCTCATCGACCTCGATCGCGGCCGTGTGAAGCCACGCCTGGTCGTGGACGTGACGACATCACGGCGGCTCCGCTGCACCTCATGGGGCGCCGTCACGGTGCGGGCCAGTGTGCAGAACGCGTTCGGTCGCGCCTACGCCTTCAACTTCGGCAATCCGTTCAGCGGCACCCACTTCGGCGCGCCGCTCACCTTCCGCCTCGACGCGCAGTTGACCTTCGACTGAGCGGCGGAGCTACTTCGGGTCGGCCACCTTGGGCACCTGATAGGTCTTCTCGAGCGCCTGCAGGTACTCGGTGAAGAGCCCCTTGATGCCGTCGAACTCCTTCTTCACCACCGCCCGATACGGCTCGCTTGTGGCGAAGTCGAAGAGCAGCGACGCCATGGCCTGGGCCTGCACCGTGAAGCCCTTGTGGGCCACCGGCTTCAGGTTGTCGTCGTTCATCTCGTAGGTGTGGTTGGGCCAGTCGGAGGTGTAGGCGGCAAAACCGATCCCGGGGATGTCGCGCGACACGCTGCCGCTTTCTTCGAAGCCCTGCGGCTTGCCCGGTTCGTCGAGCACTTTGCCGGCGCCGTAGTGCTTCATGTAGACGAAAGCGAGTTCCGACAGCGACGCCACCGAGATGCCGTCGCGGTTGCTGCCGTAGTTGTCGATCTTCACCTTGGTGCCGGTGGCGAGCGCGGCCGCCTTGGCGGCGTTGTCGACGAACTCGCGCACCTGCTTGAGGTAGACCTCGTCGGGGTAGCGGATGTAGAAGTCGGCCTGGGTGCGATCGGGTACCACGTTGGGCGCCGCGCCGCCCTCGGTGATGATCCCCTGAATACGGGCTTCGGGGCGCATGTTGCTGCGCACGCTGTCGACGTTGTCGAACAGCTTGATCGCGGCGGTGAGGGCGTTGCGGCCATTCCAGGCCGTCATCTGGTGGGCCGGCGCGCCCGTGAATGTGTACTTCACGCCGTCGATGTTCAGGCAACAGGTCCCGAAACCTGGCGCCGGCCGCGAGGTGGTCATGCTGGCGTGGCTGCGCACGATCACGTCCATGCCGTAGAACACGTTGGCCGTGTGCATCACCGTCTTGGCCGACGGCTCGAGCAGTTCTTCGGCGGGCGTGCCGAACACCGTCACCGTGCCGGGCAGGTTGGCCTTGGTCAGGTACTCGGCGATGGCCACCGCCGCGGCGATGCCGATCGGGCCCTGCGCGCAGTGCTGATCGCCGTGGAACGCGCCCTGGGTGCCGCGCAGTGCGTCGTACTCGATGATGACGCCCAGGTTCGGCCGGCTGGTGCCGCCCTTGAAGCGGGCGGTGAACGCGGTGGCGAAGCCACCGCCGCCCATCTCGACGCTGAAGCCGTGCGCCTTGAGCGCATCGGTCAGCTTGCCGGCGGAGCGCGTTTCCTTGTAGCCGACCTCGGGATGGGTGCAGATGTCGTCGGACAGCGCGAGCAGCTCGCCGTCGAGGAGCGCCTTGGCGCGCGCGGCCACGGCGTCGCGAGCGGGGTTTGGCGCCTGCAGCTTCGCGACCAGCGCCGGCACGTCGATTGACGCCTCGAGCGTGCCCATCTTCTGCAGCACGTCTTTCGCCGCTTCGCGCTCGGTCTGGGTCTCCTGCGCCGCCGCCGGCGCACACATCAGTCCGGCCACGATCGCCGCCGGCAGCCACGAGGTCATCCGCGTCATCACGCCCTCCGCAGGCGAGTGTACAACGCGCGCCCGAGTGGAACGGGACGGCGTTTCTCACCGCCGATGAGCGACGGTGCCCGCGGAGGAACGGAGCCGCGATCTGGCTGCGGTGGCTAGACCGCTGCGGCCTGGGTCGCGGCCGCGATCGCGCTGGCGGCTACGGCGAGGTCGTCGTCGCTCGTGAACAGCGCGACCGACGCGCGCACGCGGCCCAGCTCGCCGGTGACGAGAACGCGTTCGGCCTCGAGCTGCGCGCGCACCCGTTCGGGCGCCGGTGACGCAAACGCAATGCTGGCGGCGCGGGCCGCGTCTGCCGCCGGGGTCATCACGGGCAGGCCGAGCGCGACCAAGCGATCCCGCAGCTCACCCGATCGGGCCAGCGTGTGGCTTTCGATGGCCTCGATGCCCCGAGCCAGCAAGTAGTCGAGGGCCCCGTCGAGCGTGTGCAGCGCATCGTAGGCCGGGTTGCCCGGCTCGAACGCCTGACCGGTCGTGAGCGGCCGCACCTGTGGATCCGTCTCCCAGCCGGGCCGAGGCTGCACCGAATGCCACCCGGTGAGGTGCGGCCGCCACTCGGGCACGCGCGCGCGGTTCCACGCGGCAATCGCCACCCCGTGGGTGCCGAGCATGAACTTGTAGCAGCAGCCGATCACGAAGTCGGCCACCGGCGCGTGCACGCGCACCGATCCGAGCGCGTGCGAAGCGTCGACCACGAACAGGGCGCCGACGCGGTGGGCGACGGCGGCATAGGCTTCGAGGTCGTGGCGCTCGCCGGTGAGGTAGGACACGTGACTGAGGGCGACCACGCGCGTGCGCGCGTCCACGGCCGCCGCAAACTCGTCGAGCGGTGCGCTCCAGCCGCGCGGGGCGACCAGCCGCACCTCGACACCGTGGCGCTGCTGTGCCAGGAACGGGTAGAGCAGCGACGGGAACTCCCACCCTTCAAGCACCACGTTGTCGCCAGGACGCCAGTCGATCGAGTCGGCGAGGATGCCGACCCCGTGAGCCACGCTCGAGGGGAAGCCGATGTCGTCAGCCTCAGCGTCGATGAGCGCAGCGACTTTGCTGGCCACGCTGGCGCGCATGGCGCCGTTGCGGCGTTGTCCGACCAAGCCGGTGCCTTTGGCACGCGCGTAGCGCTCGAGGGCGGCCAGGTGGCTTGCGAGCACCGGCGATTGGCCACCGGAGGACAAGTGGGTGACGCCGTCGAGGCCGAGGAAGTCGGAAGGCGAGGCCAGCATGATCTGGATTCTCTCACGGGCGGAAGCGCCCATGGAGCCCTGGGGCGAGCGCGAGGGCCGCCTCAATCACTCAGTCATTGACCTGATCATCAGGTGCGGCTACAGTCAGGCACATGCCTAACTCACAGGCGGCCCAGCTGACCGCCGTGTTCCGCGGCCTGGCCGACCCGACCAGACGGGCCGTGATCGCCCGGTTGAGTCGCGGCCCGGCGTCGGTCACGAGCCTGGCGCAGCCCTTCGCGATGGCGTTGCCGTCGTTCATCCAACATCTCGACGTGCTCGAAGACTGCGGCCTGGTCAAGTCGAAGAAGGTCGGCCGCGTTCGCACCTACCGGCTGGTGCCGGCGCCGCTCACCCGCGCCGGCGCCTGGCTGGCCCAGCAGCGCATGTTCTGGAATCGACGCCTCGACCAACTGGACGCGCATCTCATCACCATCAAGGAGTCCGGCGAATGACCCGTCTTGGCACTCACGTCGTCGATCCCACCCGTGATCTCGTGCTCGAACGGATCGTCGACGTGCCGCCCGTCCTGGTGTGGAAGGCGTGGACGACGCCCGAGATCCTGATGAAGTGGTTCACGCCGGTGCCGTGGTCCACCGTGGCGTGCGAGCTCGACCTGCGGCCCGGTGGCATCTTCAGCACCGTGATGCGCTCGCCGGAGGGCCAGGACTTCCCCAACCTCGGCTGCGTGCTCGAGGTCGTCGACGGGGCGCGCTTTGCCTGGACCAGCGCGCTCGGGCCTGGCTTCCGGCCCCAGGGCGCGGCCACCACATCACTCGACGATGGCGCCATCGACTTCACGGCCGTGATTTCGATCGAGCCGCACGGCTCCGGCACCAAGTACACCGCGGTGGCGATCCATGGTCGCGAGGACGCGTGCCGGAAGCACAAGGCGATGGGCTTCCACGACGGCTGGGGCACGGCGCTCACGCAGCTGGTGGCCGTGGTCAAGGGGCTGTAGTCGCGCGCCGCGAGCCTACGGTCGCTGGTAGATGCGTCCGTCCTTCATCACGAGCTTCACGCGTCGCAGCGCCGTCAGGTCGCGGGTCGGGTCGCCGTCGACGGCGATGAGGTCGGCGAGCAGGCCGGCCTTCACGCTGCCGATCTTCTCGCCCATGTGGAAGGTGCGGGCGTTGCCGGAGGTGGCGATGCGGGTCGCATCCGCCGCGGTCACGCCCGCCGCCACCATCATCTCGAGCTCGCGCAGGTTGTCACCGTGGGGGAAGACGCCCACGTCGCCGCCCATGCACAGCTTCACGCCGGCTTTCATGGCCTCCTGGAACGAAGCGCGCTTGGTGACCAGTCGCGCCGGTTCCGGGTCGGTGCCCTTCTTCCAGCCGGCGTACTGCGCGGTGGCGTCGCCGGCGGCCAGCGTCGGACAGAAGGTCACGCCCTTCTCCGCCATCAGCTTCCAGATCTCGGGCGTGCCGGCATCGCCGTGGTCGATGGTCTCGACGCCGCCCAGCACGGCGCGCCGCATGCCCTCCGACGTGCCGGCGTGCGCGGCCACGTAACGGCCGCTGCTCTTTGCCGTGGCCACGATGGCCGCGATCTCCTCGATGCTGAAGGTGGGCCGCGACTCGCCATTGGGGCCCCAGCGGTAGTCGGCGTAGATCTTCACGAAGTCGATGCCGTGGCCGATCTGCCGGCGCGCCACGTGCGTCACGCCTTCGACCCCGTCGGCCTCGTCAGCGCCCTGCGGCACGGCCACTTCCGCGGCAAAGCCCTTGGGCCCGTAGGAACCGGTCGCGACCATGGCCGGTCCGGACACGAGCATGCGCGGCCCCGGCACGATGCCGTCTTCGATCGAGCGCTTGAGCCCCACGTCGGCGTAGCCGGCGCCTTCGGTGCCCATGTCACGCACGGTCGTGAAGCCGGCCATCAGCGTGTCGCGTGCGCTCACCGTGGCCCGCGCCACGCGGTAGGCGACCGACTCGCGCAGCACCTGATCGTTCCAGCTGACCTCGTTGTAGGGATGCAGCAGCAGATGCGAGTGTCCCTCGATCATCCCGGGCATCAGCGTCAGCCCCGGCAAGGCCACGTGCTCGGCGCCGGGGGGCACGGTGAGGCTCGCCGCTGGACCGGCGGCGACGATCACCGTACCGCGCACCAGCACGTTCCACCCTTCCTGCATCGTGGCGCCGTCGAAGACCCGCGCCGGCTGCAGCAGCAGCACGGTGTCGGTCTGCGCGCGCCCGCCGGTGGCGGCCAGCAGGGCCAAGGTCAGAGTGGCGATCACGGTGCGGCAGGTCATGCGCGAAGCTCCACGCCCACCGGCCGCCCGTCCGTGGGCGGCCCGGCCCGGGCCGCACAAAGCATAGCGCCAGCCGGTGGTACGATGCCCGGCAATGCAAACGGCGGATGTC
>JBDTWC010000199.1:0-5533 GCA_040006875.1 Acidobacteriota bacterium
GGGCTGGCTGGGCCTGGTGCGGCAGGAGCGAGGTCATCAACCCGAGGCGCTGGCTGCGTTCCGGCAGGCGCTGGCGCGCGATCCGCTGCTCCCTGACGCACTGGTCGGCGGCGCTTCGGCCGCCCTGGCCACCGGCGCGCGTGACGACGCGGTTCGCTGGCTGACCCGCGCCCGGCGAGTGGCGCCCTCGCATCCAAGACTGGCCGAGATCGAGCGGCAACTGTCGGCGAAGGGGCAGTCGTGAGCCGCGCCAGGCCCGGCGCGTGGGTTATCAGTGCCAGCCTACTGGCCGTCGTGCTCACGCTCGCGTCGTGTGGACCGGCGCCGCCGACCGCAGGCGCAGCGCCGGCGGGCAGTGCAGCCGGGGGCACGGCCGCAAGCGGCCCATCGTCGGCGCCATGGTTCGAGGACATCGCGATCTCTGCCGGCATGAATTTCGTGCACCGCTCGGGGCATCTCGGCACGACCTATCGCCTGCCCGAGATCATGGGCGGCGGCGCCGCGCTCTTCGACCTGGACGGCGACGGGGATCTCGACGCGCTACTTGTGCAGAGCGGTTCGCTCGACGGCCCTGACACCGGCCCCCGGCACCGGCTCTTTCGCAACGACGGCCAGGCGCGCTTCACCGACGTCACGGCCGGCAGTGGCGTGGACGTGCCCGGCTATGGCATGGGCGTGGCCGTCGGCGACTACGACGGCGACGGCGACCCCGATCTCTACCTCACGAACCTGGGCGCCAACGTGCTGCTACGCAACGACGGCGGCGGCCACTTTACCGATGTGACCGCCCAGGCGCACGTGGCCGGCGGTGGCTGGAGCACCAGCGCCACGTTCTTCGACGCCGACGGCGACGGCGATCTCGATCTGTTCGTCGCCCGCTATCTCGACTGGACCCCGGCGCGCGAACGCCAGTGCTTCAGCCTGACCGGCGTGCCCGACTTCTGCGCGCCGAAGAACTACGACGCGCCGACGACCGATCTCTTCTTCCGCAATGTCGGCCACGGCACGTTTGTCGACGAGTCGACCAAGGCGGGATTCGCGGCGGCGCGCGGCAACGGCTTGGGCGTGGTCGCCGACGACGTCAACGGCGACGGCCGCATGGACCTGTTCGTGGCCAACGACGGCACCCCGAATCATTTGTGGATCAACGTTGGGAACGGCCGTTTCACCGAAGCGGCGCTGACTCGAGGCGTGGCCATCGATCAGGACGGCTCACCCAAGGCCGGGATGGGCGTGCACACGGCCGACCTCGACGACGACGGCGACAACGATCTGCTGGTCATGAATCTCGATGCCGAATCGGATTCCTACTACCGCAACGACGGCACGTTCTTCGTCGATGCCACGAACCAAGTGGGGCTGCGCGTGGTCAGCCGGCGCTTCACGCGCTTCGGCATGGCCATGTTCGACTTCGACAACGACGGCCGTCTCGACCTCTACGAAGCAGACGGGCGCGTCGGCCTGCAGGGCGAGACCTTCGCCGCCGACCCCTACGCCGAGCCCAACCTGCTCTTTCGCGGGGTGGCCGGCCCCTCGTTCCAAGAGGTCGAGCCGCGTGGCGGCACGGCGACGCCCATCATCGCCACCAGCCGGGCTGCGGCGTTCGGCGACCTCGACAACGACGGCGGCGTCGACATCCTGGTCGCCAATCGCGACGGCGCGCCGACGCTGCTCCGCAACGTGGTGCCGGGTCGAGGCCACTGGGCCCAGTTCAGGATCACGACCGCGCACGGCAGCGACGCCCTCGGCGCGGTGGTGACGATTCGCGCCGGCGACCGCACGTGGCGGCGCGACGTACGCAGCGGCTTCAGCTATCTCGCTGCCAACGACCCGCGGGTGCACGTCGGGCTCGGCCCACTCACCGCCGTCGACCAAGTGGACGTGCGCTGGCCGGGAGGACGTGCCGAGCGCTTCGGCCCGTTTCCCGCCGATCGCATCACCTCGATCGTGGCCGGAACCGGCGCCGTCGTGCCGGCCGCGGCCGCTACTGCACCTCGGTGATGGTCGTCGTCTGACCGAGGGGCACGCCCGACAGCGTCTGCACCGCGCCGCTCGGCCAGGTGATGCGCACGGTGGTCGGTGATTCGCCGGGCGCGAACCCGAACGTGAGCGTGGCCTCCGACTGCGACAGGTAGCCGTGGGTTGGCGACACCAACCGGCGCGCGGTGCGCGTGCCCGTTCCGATCTCGACCCGCGCGCCGACCGCGTCGTGGTTGCTCGCGGCGCCGACCAGCCGGATGCGCGCCCACCGGCCCGACGGCTGGTCGTTACGCAGCAGCCGCACCGGGCCGCTCACTGGCACCAGCAGCACGTCGAGGTCGCCGTCGCCGTCGATGTCGCCATAGGCGCCGCCGCGGCCGACCATCGGGACCGCGAGCGCGCCCGTATCGGCTACCGGCACGAAGGTGGCGGGCGCATCGGGACCGGCGTTCCAGTACAGCTTCGCCGCTTGGGCATGCTGCTGACTGGCCTGCACGAGCGCGATCTGATCTTCGACGTGGCCGTTGATGGCGAGCAGATCGAGCCGGCCGTCGAGGTCGTAGTCGAGAAACAGCACGCCGAAAGTGAGGGCGGCGCGGCTCGGCGCGCCGAGGCCGGCAGAGATCGATTCGTCGACGAAGTGCCCAGACCCCGCCTGGCGCACGAAGAACGCCGTCATCTCGTTGGCGAAGTTGCCGATGGCCACGGCCGGCGCGCCATCGTCGCGCACCTCGGCGACATCGATGCCCATGCCCGAACGCGCGTTGCCGTAGCTGTCGTAGGCCAGCCCGAGGGTCGTGCCCACTTCCTCAAAGGTGCCGTTGCAGCGGTTGCGGAAAGCGAAGTTGCGCACCGTGTCGTTGGCCACGATCAGGTCGACACAGTTGTCGTCGTCGAGGGCCGCGATCGCCACGCCGAGCGACTTCGCCGCCGGCTGCTTGGTGACCGGGTCAGTCACGACCAGACCCGCGGCCGCCGCTCGTTCCACGAAGTGGCCGTCGCCCTGGTTGACATAGAACGCCGGCGCGGCGCCGGCGAAGTTCCGCGGCGGTCCGTAGGCGCGCCCGATGCCGGCCAGACTGAAGTCCTGCGCCTGGTCGAGGGCCCGCGTCCAGCGGATATAGCGGCACACGAAGAGATCGAGGTCGCCGTCGTTGTCGGCGTCGAACCACGTGGCGCAGGTACTCCAGTCGTCGCTGCCGCCGCCTATGCCGGCGCTGGCGGTGACGTCGTGGAAACGACCGCCGACGTTCTTCAACAGCGTGTTCTGGCCCACGGCCGTGATGAACAGGTCGGTCCAGCCGTCGTTGTCGAAATCGGCGGCCGCAACGCCCATGCCGTAGCGCTGCACGTTCACGCCGGCCGCGGCCGTCCGGTCGGTGAAGTGGCCGGCGCCGTCGTTGACGTAAATGGCCACGGTGGACGCAGCGCCGGTGGGGGCTGGGGCCTGCCCGGGCGCTGACCACGGCCAGGCGCGCCCGTTGACGAGCACGAGGTCGAGGTCGCCGTCGTTGTCGAGGTCGACAAACGCCCCCCCGCCGCCGGTCGTCTCCGGCAACAGCTTCTCGCCGGCGGCGCCGTTGACCCGCACGAACCCGCCCAGGCCGGCGTCAGTGGTGATGTCCGTAAAGCGCGCTGACGGCGCCCTACCCGCAGCTCGTTCCGTGGCCGCTGGGCCCGAGCTCACCGGCCGGTCGCGCGGAGTCAAGCGGCGCACCACGCCGACCACGACGAGCACGGCCAGGATGAGGCCGATGAGGCGGAGCCAACTGCGGCGCGGCGTGTCGGTCAACGGGCAACTCCGATGAGGTTAGCGGCGCGTCCGCGCGGGCGGCACGACCGGCACGGGTGGCACGGGTGGGGATGTCGGCGCATCGCGACGCTGCAGATCGTAGATCACGACCGCGGGCGCGGCGTGATTGGCCGCCGGATTGGCGGCGCGATGCTGCGCGATCGCGCGACTGCGCGACTGCTCGTCGGCCGTGTAGCGGAGGTGCGCCTCACGATGCGTGGCGGCGCCGGCCTGGTCGCCGAGTTCGCCGAGGATCAGGCTGAGCGCGTAGTGTGCGGTGACGTTCTCGGCGTCGCTGGCCAGCGTGCGCTCGAAGCTCGCCGCGGCGTCGCGCAAGCGCACGGCTCGGGCGGCCGCGCGGCCGGGGCCGCGTTCCTGCTTGGCGCGTTCGAACTGCGCCTGTCCCAACTCGTTCAGCACTTCGTAGTCGCGGCTGAAGTCGAAGCCCCGCTCGGTGAGGGCCGGCGAGCGAGCGTCGAGCACCGCCGTGAAGTCGGCGATGGCGTCGTCGAGGTGGCCGTTCTCCTTGTTCACGAGACCGTTCATCCAGGCGACGGTCCACGGCACCGCGCCGGCCGTGGCGGCGCGACGCAGCGCCTGGGCGGCTTCGTCCAGGCGGCCTTCCTTGTGATACACGCGGGCAAGAT
The DNA here is from genome assembly GCA_040006875.1 of Acidobacteriota bacterium. Lineage (GTDB taxonomy): Bacteria > Acidobacteriota > Vicinamibacteria > Vicinamibacterales > UBA2999 > CADEFD01. Next base: position 4,420 of record JBDTWC010000199.1, read on the forward strand.
TGAGCGCACCTTCGGGCCGGCCCAGTCGTTCCACCTCGGTGAAGGCGGCCTCGGCCTGGCGCAGCTCGCCCTTGTCACTGCCAGCGTTGCCTTCGAGCAGGAGGCCGATGCCGTAGTCGTTCCATCGCTCCCAGAGCGGCTGCGCCGGCGCGGCTCCGCCACCGCCCGGGAGCACGCGCCGGCCCGACGCGATGGTCGTGATGGGCAGGTCCATGCGGTAGGTATCGCCCTTGGTGAAACGCATCATCGTGAGGTCGAACTTGCGATAGAGCAGCCGCGCGTCGATCGTGATCGGCCCGTCGAGCCGCGCCGGCACCTCGAACGCGTAGTGCACGACCTGCGCCGCGCCGGGCGGGATCTGCTTGTCGTAGAGCGGCACGTAGATGTCCTGCACGTTGCGCCGGTCGACCTTTCGGCCCTCGCGATCGAGCATGTAGACGTTGGTGAAGTTCGACCACGGATCGACCTGGCCATCGGGCGCGATCTCGCCGCTCTGCCCGATCACGCGGTCGCCGGCCTTCACCGTGACCTGCACCCACACCTCGTTTGAATCGGCCGTGCCCTGCGTGAAGTGGTGGCCGACCTTGCGGGTGCGCAGCACCAGTTCGGCCAGGTAGCGCGTGCCCGGCGTCAGCGCTGGCGTAGCCCCGTCGAGCGGGCCGAGCAGCGCGCCCGACACCGTGCCACCTTCGCGCAGTCCGAACACGTCGAGGGTCACGACCTGGTCGAGGAACGCCTGCTGGGCCTTCACCGTGTCGTCGTCGCCGCGTAGGAAGGGCACGGCGGTGTTGGCACCGGTGAAGCGATGGTCGTGCACGGTGAGCGCGCCACTGGCGTCGAAGGGCTGGGCCCCGAAGTCCTGCGACGGACGCAGCGGCATGTGGCAGTTGGCGCAGCTCGATTCGGCCTTGGGCGGGTAGTAGAAGCTTCGGGCGCCGCGGCCAGAGACGCCGCTCAGGATGAAGCTGTCGTAGTGATTCTGCCCGCGGAGGAACTCCTTGTAGTGGTTGAGCGCGCCCGGGATGTGCACCTTGTGACAGGTCGAGCAGAACTCAGGGGTGCGGTGCAGTGGCTTCAGGAACGTGGCCTTGTGGAACGCCGGCTTGGCCTTGAT
>JBDTWC010000200.1:0-5519 GCA_040006875.1 Acidobacteriota bacterium
ACAGCGCGTCGGGTGCGACCTTCGCGAGGTCCTGCAGGCGCAGCCACTGCGACGCAAAGCGGGTGCCGAGGGCATCGGCGCGTGGGTCGTCGAGCATGCGCCGGACCTGACGCGCCGACATCTCGGGGCGGGTCAGGCCGCCGCGCGCCGCGACGTCGAGCAGCTCGCGGTCAGGCAAGGTGCCCCACAGGAAGAACGACAGCCGCGACGCCAGATCGAGGTCGCTGATGCGGTAGGCCGCGCCCGGCTTCACGCCGGCCGGCGTTTCTTCGACGCGAAACACGAAGTGCAGACTGGTCAGAAGCGCTTGCAGCGACTTGCGCACGCCGCCCTCGAAGCCGTCGGCCTTGGCGCCTTCGCTATAGAACGTCATCAGCTCGTCGAGGTCGGCCTTGGTGGCAGGGCGGCGGTAGGCCTGGCTGGCCATGCGCTGCAGGATGCTGCGCGCGCACGCCACGTCTTCCCCGGGCGCGGTCGGCCGGCACGAGAAGATGGCGCGGCGGGCCGGGTGGTCCGACACGCCCGTGGCCTCGAATGGGCCGACCACCGACAGGTTGCGCAGGTGCGGCAGCGTGGTCACGCCGTAGCCGACGCCGATCTGCGTGTCGGCCAGCGTGTGTTCGATCGGCTTGATCAGGTCGTCTTCGGTGCCTTCGAACTCCTGGAGGAAGGTGGCCGCCACCTTGCGGGCGCCGGCGCGCACGTAGATCGGCGGCGTCGACAGCGTCAGCCCCTCGGGGTCCGATTCCGACATCCAGCGGTCCACGTTCACGAGCGCCACGCGTTCGCCGTCGACCGCCACTTCCATGGCGATGTCGCGCACGGTGCGGCCGAACAGATAGCCGGTCGGCTCTCCGTGCAGCAGCATCTGGAACTTGTACTTGCCGTCGGCCGGGAAGTTGTGAGTGACCACCGTGCCGCCGCGGGTGCCGAACGGCGCGCCGTCGATCCGTTCCTTCTGCGACAGCGTGCGCGGCACCTCGTACTGCGTGGAGCTGGCGTCGATCGACGGGTCGCCCACGGCCACGCGGCTCACGTAGGCGGCCGCGCGCATGTAGCCCTGCATCACCGTGGCGGAGGGCATCTGCACGTCGGCGATGTTGTCGAAACTGGCGCTGATGGTGTCGGCGGGCAGGTAGGAGCTGACGTCGAGATCGAGGCCGACGACGGCGCGAACGGCGGCCGAGTACTCCGCGCGATTGAGGCGCTGAAATGAGCGCCGGCCCGGATTCACGTTGGCGACCGCGGCGCGATCGAGCCGCGCTTCCAGTTCACCAGCGAGCGCCGCGCGGCTGGCCGCGTCGAGCTTTCGCGAGGCGCCACGCGGCGGCATCATGCCGGTGCGCAGCTTGCGCACCACCTTCTCGGCGGTCTCCGCGTGCCTCGGCGCCGCGGCCACGTCGAACGATACCAGCGACAGGTCGCCCGACTTCACGCGGTCGTTGTGGCAGCCGACGCAGTAGGTCTGTACCGTTTCGTTGAGCGACGCCACGGGCACCATCGGTGCAGCGGCATGGGATGGCGCCGGCCGTGGGGCCTGGGCAGCCGGCACGTTCGGCGCTTGCGCGGCTGAGAGCGCGGCCACGGCGGCAGGGATGACCAACGCCACAAGCGCGAGAGGGAGTCTTTTCATGCGCGTCCTCGTCCCAGGCATTCGGCTCCGGTGACGATCCGACAAACTACACCCTTCCGAGCCGCGTGTCAGCCAGAATTCGAGGCGCTCTGGACGACTTTCGTTCTTTCATCGCCTGCTCGATGCATCTCTCTTCTCAGACAATGAAGTTCGATGACTTCCTGGCCGAATCGATGAGCGCGCTGTTCGGCAGCGCCGGGCGCGCCTTGCTGGCAGTGGTCGTAGTGGCCTTGACGGTCGATGCGCTTCTCGGTGGGCTCAATGGCGCCCTGAGCGGATTTCTCGGAGCGCCGGCCGGGCCGTGGTGGATGACCGGCCATGTGCTCGAACGCAGTCGCTGGGTGGTGTTCGTGCTGCTCTTCAACGCCAGCGCGCGCTGGTGGCTCGGCAGCGAGGCGCTCGACGCGTCGCTGCCGGCGCCGGCGGTGTGGCGACTCGTGGGCACGCTCGCGATCCTCGTGCCGCTGGTCTGGATCGTGGCCCAGTGGCTGGTGCTGGCCACGCTCTTCACCGTCGCCGGTCGCTGGGACATCGACGGCCTGACCTATCTTTCGGTCGACTACTATCGGCGGGTGTTCGCTGGCTACGCGCCCTGGTTGCTCGGCGGCGCGGCCGCGCTCGTCGGCAGCCGGCACGTGCTCTGACTTTTTCCCGAAGGCTTTCGAACATGGCCCTGGACGATGCCGCGATCGCGACGCTCAAACACGTCTCGACCGCCACCCTCACCACGATTCTGCTGAAGAAGGGGCTGCGCAACGTGTGGCTGCGCGGCGCCGCGCCGCTGCGTGCGGGTCAGCCGCGCTGCGTCGGACCGGCATTCACGTTTCGCTTCGTGCCGGCGCGCGAGGACCTGGCGACGCCGGCCAGTTGGGCGTCGCCGATCTCGACCCGCGCCGCCATCGAGGCGATGCCGGAAGGTGCGATTGCCGTGATCGACGGACAGGGGGTCACCGATGCCGGGGTCTTTGGCGACATCCTGGTGTCGCGCATGGCCAAGCGCGGCGCTGCCGCCATGGTGACCGACGGCGTGGTCCGCGACCTGGCCGGTGTGCTGGGCGTAAATTTTCCGGTCTGGTGCCGCGGCGTGGCAGCCTCACCGTCGGTGGCCGGCCTCACCTTCGTGGCCTGGCAGGAGCCGATCGGCTGCGGCGGCGTAGCGGTGTTTCCGGGCGACGTGATCGTGGTCGACGACGATGGCGCCGTGGTGATTCCGATCGCCTTGCTCGACGAGGTGCTGAACGAAGCGCCCGAGCAGGAGCGTATGGAGGCGTGGATCATGCGCGAGGTCGAACGCGGCGTGCCGCTGCCCGGCCTCTATCCGATGAACGCCGAGACCAAGGCGCGCTACGCGGCGTTCACAGCGCAGCCCGTCGAGTAGCCGCGGGCCAGGAGACACGGCGGCAATACGCGCCCACCATCATGCCGGTGGCCGCTCCACCCAGGGCCGCAAACAGGTTCGGCGCACCGAGGCTGGGCGCCAGCCTCAACGAACCGCCCCGCCACAGATCGATGAGCAGGCGCGACAGCGGCAACGCACACGCGCCCGTCGCCATGCCCAGAGCGGCGCCCGTCGCCAGCCAGCGACCCAGACTCCAGTCCGAGGTGCGCGGGCTGACGTAGGCGCGCGCCAGGTATCCAGCGATGAAGGCGGACGGCACGATCGCGGGCCAGGTCAAGAGTGTCACCAAGCCCAGGAAGCTGGCGGGATCGCCTGCGGCGCTGGCAGGGGTGACCAGAACTCCAGCCACGATGGCCAAGGCCGTCGCCGTGAGCAGCGCGAGCAGCGCTGCGATCGTGGCGACCTTCACATCAACCGCCAGCCCGGAGCGATTTCGACGGTGTTCGGGCAGTCGCGCCGCGTCCGCACATCCTACCTGTCATCGCCGCGTCACCAGCCTCCGCCACCGCCACCGCCCGACGATCCGCCGCTGCTCGAGTCACTGCTGCTCGAACTGCCGCCTGAGCTGCTGGACGACGGCGTCGATACGGCGGTGGCCATGCCGCCCACGGCCGCCTGCCACGACGCGCCGCCGCCAGCGCCGCCGGAGCGGCCGCCGCCGAACCCGGTCCACGTGCTGCCTGACGACGTGGAGTGAGAGGAGTCAGCGAAGCCGCCGCGCGACCGCGACGCCGGACTCACCCGCGCCGTCGACCATTGATCCATCTGTGGCTGCAGCTCGAAGGCCAGCAGCCACGGATACCACTCGTCGCGCAGCGCCGGTTGGTCCTTGCCGAGTTCGGCGATGAAGTAGGCGCGGCCCGCGGTGAGCGTCTTGCGGAAGGCGAGGGCGGCGCGATGGCGCCGTGACTTCAGCGCGTTGGTCGCCGAGTTGATGCAGGCCAGCGCCACACACACGATGCCAGCGACGGTCAACGGCTGCAGCTCGATGCGTCCCGTTCCGGCATAGAACCACAGGTAGCCCGCCGCGCCGAGGGCAATCGCAAAAGCGGGGATGAGACACAACAGCGTCTCGCGCACGCCCCAATGAAGGGAACCGCGATACCTGTAGCCCGCGCCCCAGCCCACCGCCGCGAGCACGAGCATCGGCAGCGTCAGCGCGAAGCCGCCGGGATAGCCGTCGAACCATTCCCAGAAGATCAGGATCACGCCCAGCGTGAGCAGCGCCGGCGTCACCACCGGGATTCGCCACGGTGTGCGTCCCGCTGGCAACATCTGCTCGACGGCCGCCTTCAAGTCCGGCTGGATCACGTCCGGCGGGCTGAAGCCGCTGGTCTTGTAGTGCGCCCGTACGATCTTGGTGCTGGTCACGGTGATGCCGTCGAAGAACAGCTTGTCGACGAGCGCGCGCTCGTGGCCCTTCAGGGTGGCGCGATCGACGAGCAGCCGCAACCTCATGTCGACGCTCTCGCTCAGGCCCTTGCCGACCGAACTGCTCAGGGTGCCGTCGGCCACCATCCGGGCGATGAGCGACACGACCTCCGCGGTGCCGACGTTCTCGTCCCACGCCGCACCCACGACCTCGGCCGGATACTTGAAGATGTGTTCGGCCAGCCAGGCGCGGTCGATGCCGGTGGCGAGCGGCGCGAAGCGGCCGCAACGCTTTTCGCGAATGAACAGCCACGTCACCGCCAGCACCAGGAAGCCGAGCACCGCGGCCACGCCGAGCACGATTTCGTGCGGCCGCCGCACGTCGCGCGCCGACGGCGCGGTAGCGCCCGTGAAGCCCAGCGGGATCGAGAGGACGAAGCTCTTGCCCTCGGGCAGTGGCCCGGCGGTGTAGACCGGACGCACTTCCGACCGCGGTTGCCAGGCCGGATCGAAGGTCAGATGGAGCGCGAACTGATTGATGTCGCCGCTTCGCTCCGGGAAGGCGAAGTCGTGGTCGAGGGTGTAGGTGTCCCCGTCCTTCAGCAAGATGCCGGACAGTTCGTAGAGGAGCTGATAGCGGATCGTCGTGCCCGCAAACGGCGGGTCCGAGGGCAGGCGGCTGCGCCAGCGCACCGTCTCGTCGCCGCTCCACCGGTAGTCGTCGATGTCGTCGAGGCTGGAATCCTGCGTCATCGGCACCCAGCCTTCGGGGCCGGCGCGGTTCATGCCCGTCACCGTCAACTGCTGCCGCGGCCGGATGTTGAACGTGCGCTCGCCGCCGTTCCAGTCACCGCTGAAGACGATGGTCTGCGTCTCGACGACGGTCAGGCGGCCATCGGCCTCGAGATGGGCGGTGACCTCGAGGCGGTCCCAGTGCAGGTCCCGCTGCGCAGCAGCGTTGGCCGGAAGGAGCAGGCTGGCGGCGAAGCCGAGCAGCAGTAGCTGCGCGAACGAGACCGACCAACGAGAGCGGGGGGTGGGCGTGTGCATCGGGCGTGCCCAGCATACGCCGGTCTGCGGTTCGTTTACGCGCACAGCCCGCTCCGAGCATCGCTC
>JBDTWC010000201.1:0-5517 GCA_040006875.1 Acidobacteriota bacterium
CCAACGGGAACGCAAGCGCGGCGCCGCCCACCTGGCGGCCCCCATCGCTGACCAGGTCGCCCGCGAGGTGGCGCAGGAACTGAGCCTGGAACTGGGCGGCGACTGGACGGCTGACGTCGAACGGCTGACGGAGTGGGCCACGTCGCGCATCGGCTCGATGATCCCGGTCGAGGGCCTGCCGAGCGTGGCGCCGACGCCACCGGCGCCCCCGCTGCCGCCCTCGCCGCCGCGGGCACCTCGGCCGCGGCCCTAGGCGAGCGAACGTTCGGCGCGGAGTACGGCCGCATCGCCGGGCACGGTGCGGATCACGAACCCGGCGTGGCGCACCACGGCGCGCATCGCGTCGTTGTCGGCCAGCATGTCGCCGTAGAGACGATGCAGGCCCAGACGCTGTGCGGCGGCGACCACTTCGTGCATTACCGCCGTGCCTAGGCCCAGGCCGTGCCACTGGTCGACCACGAGGAGCGCGATCTCGGCCGACCCCGGCGGTTCGGTGCGCGTGAGGCGGCCGAGGGCGACCACTTCACGCGTGCCGTCAGCAGTGGCGTGCTCGGCCACGATGGCATGACCGATCGCCGGATCGACCGTGCAGGTCAACGCCAGACGGGCATGCGCCACGCGCTGCTCCAAGGTGGTCAGGTGGAAGTAGCGCTGATAGACCGAACGCAGTGACACCGCGCCGTGAAACACGACCATCAGCGGTGCGTCCTCGGGGCAAATAGAGCGCAGCACCACCGTGGCGCCGTCGCGGAGCCGCACGTGCGCTGTGGCGGCCGGATCGTCCGCGTGCATGGTGATAGCATAGCGGGCGTTTCCTCTTTCGGCACGGAGGCGTGCATGCCCCTGGTTGACGCTCTGCTCCCGGAATTCGATCGCGAGGTGGCGTCGACGCGGCGGCTGTTGGAGCGGCTGCCCGACGGGCAGCTCGAGTGGCGGCCGCACCCCAAGAGCATGACTCTCGGCGCCCTCGCGACGCACCTCTCCGAACTCGGCACCTGGGGCGCGGCGACGATCAACCTGCCGGCCATCGATCTGGAGTCGATGACGCGCCCGCCAGACTACGTGGCGCCGGCCACGCGCGCGGCCATCCTTGCGGTGTTCGAGGAAAAGATGGCTGGGGCCCGCTCCGCGCTGGTCGACAAGAGCGACGCCGAGCTGCTGGCGCCGTGGACTCTGCGCCGCGGCGCGCATGAGTTCTTCACCATGCCCAAGGCGTCGTGCTGGCGCACGTTCGTGATGAACCACCTGATTCACCACCGCGGGCAGCTCACCGTGTATCTGCGGCAGCTCGACGTGCCGCTGCCGTCGATCTACGGCCCGAGTGCAGACCAACAGCCCTTCTGAGCGCGCGCGGGTGACGCGCGGCGCCGCGCTCGCCGGCGGGCTGGCGTTTATCGCGCTCGCCACGCTCAACGCCGGCGGCTATCGCTATGGCGCGTCGGATCAGGCCTTCTACATTCCGGCCATCCTCCATCAGCTCGATCCGTCGCTCTACCCGCGTGATTGGGCCATGCTCGGCGCGCAGGGCAAGTTCTTCTTCGTCGATGAGATCTTCGCCGCGCTCGTGCGGGTCACCGGCGTGGCGCTGCCGTTCTGGTTCGCCGCTGCCCAACTGGCGACGCTGACGGCGTTGGCGGCCGGCGCCTACGCGCTGGGGCGTCAGGTGCTGGACACGCCCCTGGCGATCGCTGCGTGGATGGCGGCGCTCACCCTCAGGCACCGCATCACCAAGACCGGCGCCAATACGCTCGAGGGCTATTTCCATCCACGCATGCTCGTCTTTGCCATCGGCCTCTTCGCGCTCGCCGACGTGCTGCGCGGCCGGCGCTGGCGGCCGCTGCTCATCACCCTGCTGTGCGGCGCGATCCATCCCACGACGGCCGCGCTGTTTGTCGCGATCGTCACGGTGGCGATCGGGGTGAGCGATGTCCGCTGGCGCCGGCCTCTGCTCGCCGGCGCCACTGTGACGGGAGTGCTCGCCGCGCTCACCCTCGCCCTGGGCGCCACGCCGTTCGACCTCACGCCGATGGACGCCGAGTGGCGCGCGCTCGTGGCCACCAAGGACTACACTTTTCCCACTGCGTGGTCGCCCGGCACCTGGGCCACCAATCTCGCAGCTCCATTCGTGCTCGTGGCCGTGGCCTGGGCACGACGGCGCGACGGTCGCTTGACGCTGCGCGAGCAGGGTCTCATCGCCGGCTGCCTCGCCCTGGTCGCGGGCTTCCTCGCGTCACTGCCGTTCATCAGCGCGGGCGTTCCGCTCGCGGTGCAGTTGCAGACGTCGCGCGTGTTCTGGCCGGTGGAAGCGGTGGCCGTGCTGTATCTCGTGTGGTGGGCTGTCGATCGACCGGCCCGCCAGGGCAGCGTCGTCTGGCCGCGAGCCCTCGCCGCGGTAGTCGTCGCCGTGGCCGTGGCGCGGGGCATCTATGTGGGCTTGGTCGAGAGTCCGGATCGGCCGACGTTTGCGTTCGATCTGCCGGCCGACGACTGGGCGGCGGCGTTGACCTGGGTGCGGACGTCGACGCCAAGCAACACCTATGTGCTTGCCGATCCGAGCCATGCCTGGGAGATGGGCACGGCGGTGCGAATCGGCGCAGCCCGCGATGTCTATCTCGAAGAGACCAAGGACGTAGCGATGGCGATGTACTCACGCCCGGCAGCCCACCGCGTGGCGGCGCGCATCACCGCGACCCAAGGGTTTTCCGCGATGTCACCGGACGCCCTGCGTGCGCTGGTCGCGGGCGACGGACCAGCGGTCCTGGTTTCTGAGCGTCCGCTCGCCTTGCCCGTGCTGTTCCAGACCGGCGTCATCCGCGTCTACGCGCTGACCGACTAGCGGTCACACGACGCGCACCGTGTAGTTGGTGCCGTCCCACTGCCCGTCGCCGAGCCGCATCGTGAACTCCACGACCGCGCCCGGAGTCAGGGCGCTGGTCGGCAGGTCGGCGACAAACACGCCCAGGCCGCTATCCCTGGCCGCGAGGTCGTGGGTCGTGACCCACTGATCTGCCGTCCACACCACGACCATCGGCTCGAGTGACTCGACGCGCAGCATTCGACCCGCCGCCATGGCCGTGCGTGGATGGCGCGGGCGCCATACGTCATGCGCGGGCGGACGGCTGGTGGCGTAGCGCGTGAGCGGCTGCGGTGGCAGGTCGAAGACCCGGCCGTCGATCAGCGAGCGCCGCAGCTTGAGATACTCCGCGTGCGCCCACACCAGCGGCATGGCCGACCCGGTGGGCCGGCCGTTGAACAGCTCGCATTCGACCAGATCGGGGGCGTCCCAGATCTGCTCAGAAAAGAGGCCCTCGGCACTCGCCTGCTGCTCCATCACGCGACACAGTCGTTCGGCTTCGGCCGGACGGCCCGCGGCCAGCTCGTAGTGCGCGCGCTCACCCGTGAGCAGCGGCCAACCGCGGCCGAGGCCAGTGCCATCGAAGGGCCGGCCGTCCTCGTGCTCGCCGTAGCCATCGAGGTTGTAGCGATGCCACACCGGCCCGGCGGCAGTGTCGGTCATGAGCAGCGCGTCGATGGCCGCCACCGTGTTCACGATGCGCGGGTCGTCGGCCCGGCGCAGGCCGAAGCGCACGAGCGCCAGCGCATCGGGGCTCACGATCTGGCTCATGGGCACGCCCACGGCCCCGCCCGCGCGGTTCTTGATCGGCACGAAGCCGTCTTTCGGCGACGCGGCCTCGGCGACGTCGGGCGGCGCGATGCGCACGTAGTAGCCATCGAGGCCGAGACGGCGCGCGAGGGCGGCGTCGCGCACGTAGGTCCAGGCTTCGATCTGCTCGTTCCACGAGTCGGCGGTCTCGCGCAGGAGCACCGCGACGCCAGGCTCCGTGGCGCGATCGGCCAGATCGGCAGCGGCGAGCAGACCGGCGATGCACACCGCGAGCGTGAACGGTGAGTAGCCGGCGTCCTCCTCCCACCGGTCCTGCTGCGTCGCCGGCCCCTCGCGCACGAGGAACGACGCCGCGCGGCGCGCCATCGGCCAGGGATCGAGGCCGCCCAGCGCGTCGGCACGGAACAGCGCGTCGGCCAGCACGATCGGAAACGCGGCCTCATCCAGTTGCACGCCGCCCCAGTAGGGCCGGCCGTCGAGCCACATGTTCTGCGGCCACCGGCCGTCTGGCTCCTGCGTGGCCATCAGGAACTCGAGCACGTGGCGGGCGCTGTCGTGGTGACCGGCCGCCAGCATCGCGCCGGCGGCCTCGACCTGATCGCGCGGCCACACCAGGTGATAGCCGCCCAGGTCTTCGTCGCCCTTGCTCGCGCCCCACGGAATCGAGAGGCTGGCGATGACCCCGCCGGGCACGTCCTTGGCCTGGTGCACGCGCAGCATCGCGGCGCTGATCCGGTAGTGGTCCACGTCGGTCGGCGCCGGCGCCACCAACTCGCAGTGCTCGTGGAACGTGCGCCAGCCATCGACATAGAACGCGAGCGTGCGCCGCCACGGTCGTTGCAGCGTGGTTCGGGCGCGAATGCCGGCATCGCTGTCGGTCTCGCCGAAGGCCAGCACCAGCACGGCTTCGCCCGCTGCGTCGAGGTCGAGTTCGCCGGCCAGGGCCACGTTGCCGTCGCGCGCCTCGTCGTAGGCCCACGTGAGCCGGTTGTGTTGCTTCAGATCCTGCCAGCCGTCGCTCACACCGACGAACCCGCAGCTGGCCGCGCGCCACGGGCGTGAGCTGCCGAGCGCAAGAGTGGTGTCATCGCGATGCGCGAACAGGAGACGGTGCCCCTTGTAGTCGCCGAGCCACGCCACGTTGCCCGCACCGCGGTTCTCGATGTGCGGCGCGAGCAGGGCGTGCACGCGGTAGTCGGAGACCGCGCCGTGCAGCGGCTCGAGCCGGATGTGTTGCACCAGGCACGGACGCTCGGGATCGGCAAAGACCATCTTGTGGATGCGGTACTGGCCCTGGCGGCAGGTGTTGCTGACCCGGAAGGCCGGCACGCCCGGCTCCACCCAGGCCACGCTCGAGTCGGTGTCGCGCTTCTCTTCGGAGAAGAAATCGTCGCCGCGCGTGACGACCAGCCCCAGGTCGCGGATGTTGGCGACGTCTGGCCGGGGGTAGTAGACCTCGTTCACGATGCCGTGCGACACCGTGAACCACAGCGGGCTGACGAAATCGGCGCTCGCGCCCACGCCGGATTTGGCGCTGGAGGTCCAGCGCGGCTCGATGCCCGGTGCTCCGGGCGCGGTGGTGCGAACGCTCATGACGGCACGACTCACTCCACGATACTGCGGCCGCCGCTCCGGCAGTAGCCGGGTATACTCTCGCCGTTCGGCCAGCCCCAGGCCGGCGGGAGGACCGCCATGACGACCGCAGCCACCGTCTCGCGTCGCTCGTTTGCCAAGCTGTTTGCCGTGGGCGGATCGGCCGCGCTCCTCGCCGATCCCGTGTTCGCCCGAGAAATGCGCGGGGGCGGCGACATCCTACCGGGCGGTCCGGCGGCTGGTGAGCCGTTCTGGAGGAGCGTGCGCGAGCAGTTCGTGATGCCGCCCGGCCTCGCCGT
>JBDTWC010000202.1:0-5505 GCA_040006875.1 Acidobacteriota bacterium
GCGTCGTTCCTGCGCCAGGCCGAACGCGTGGGCGGCTACTCGGGCAAGGCCAATCAGCTCAACTCGTACTACACGCAGACCGGCACGCCCGATTTCTTCAACGAGGATCTGGCGCGCTATCGATCGCTCGATGCCGACGACGTGTCGTCGGCGGTGCGCAATTTTCTGCCCTTCGACCGCCGGGTCGAGCTGGTGGTGATGCCGGAGGAAAAGCGATGACTTGGCACAAGTTTCGTGCCATCGGGGTCAGACCCCTGTCCGGCACCACCATTGCCGCGGGGCTCGCGACCCTGTTTGCACTCGGATCAGTTGCCGCACAGCAACCGCCGGATCGTTCCAAGCCGCCCACGCTCGGGCCCGCCTCGCCGCTGGTGTTGCCGGCCGTGCAGAAGCTCACGCTCGCCAATGGCTTGCGAGTGTGGGTGCTCGAACATCACGAAGTGCCGCTCGTGCAGGTCAACCTGGTCGTGATGTCGGGCGCGGCGGCAGATGTGCCCGGGCAGTTCGGCGCCGCCAGCATGACGGCCGCGATGCTCGACGAAGGTGCCGCCGGCAAGGCCGCGCTCGCGCTCGCCGATGCGGTGGAGTTCCTGGGCGCGCAAATCTCGACCTCGGCGTCGTTCGACGCGTCGGCGGTGCGCTTGTCCACGCCGGCGGTGAAGCTGCGCGAGTCGCTGGATCTGCTGGCCGATGTGGCGCTGGCGCCCGACTTCCCCGCCGAGGAACTGGAGCGGCTGCGCGCCGAGCGAATCACCGGCTTGCTGCAGGCGCGCGACGACCCCTCGTCGCTGGTGGCGCTCGCCTTCCCGCGCCTGCTCTTCGGGCCGGAGCATCGCTACGGCACCTCGGCCGGCGGCACCGAGACATCGATCAAGGCACTCGGCGTGGCTGAGCTCCGCGCCTTTCATCGCAGCCACTATCGCCCCGACAACGCCGTGCTGATCGTGGTCGGCGACACCACGCCGGCCGCGCTGAAGCCAGTGCTCGATCCGCGCTTCGGCACGTGGCAGGCCGACGGTGCGGCCGCGGTGCCCTTTCCGGTGCGGGCGTCGCCACAGCCGGGCAAGCGCCAGATCTATCTGATCGACAAGCCGGGAGCAGCGCAGTCGCAGATCCGCATCGGCCTGGTCGGCGTGCCGCGCTCGACGCCCGACTACATTGCGCTCGACGTGTTCAACACGATTCTCGGCGGCTCGTTCACGTCGCGTCTGAACCAGAACCTGCGCGAGAAGAACGGCTACTCCTACGGCGCCTCGTCGCGCTTCGACATGCGCCGCGCCGCGGGCCCGTTCCAGGCCGGAGCCGGGGTCCAGACCGACAAGACCGCGCCGGCGCTCAAGGAGTTCTTCGCCGAGTTGAACGGGATGCTGGCGCCGGTGCCGGCCGACGAACTCGAGAAGTCGAAGAGCTACGCGGCGCTCAGCTTCGCCGGCGAGTTCGAGACGACCGGCCAGCTCGCCGCCAAGCTCGAGCAGATCGCCGTCTACGATTTGCCCGACGACGTGTTCGCCAACTACGTCGGCGCGGTGCAGGCGGTGACCGGCGCCGAACTGGCGCGCGTCGCCAAGCAGTACCTGCTGGTCGATCGCATGGCCGTGGTCGTCGTGGGCGACCGGGCCACGATCGAGGCGCCGATTCGCGCCCTCAATCTCGGCCCCGTCACCGTGGTGCCGGTGGCCGACGTGATGAAGTAGAGCAGGCCGCGAGTTCCCGAAGGCCAGCGTCGATCTTGTCGCTTGATCGCCGGCGCGCTCGACGCTACCCTCAGCCGCGAGCATGAGCCGACTCCTCTTCACCCTGTTCGCAGTCGCCGCTTTCAACGTCCAACCCGGTCGCACGGCCGACGCCTGGGCACCGGTGGCCGCGCTCTTCACGCAGCGCGTGCAGCAGACCGGGATCGTCGGCGCCAGCGTGACGTTCGTGAAGAACGGCGTCGTGGCCCATCAGACGCTGGCCGGCCTGCAGAACCGGGCCACGCTCCGCCCGGTCGACCGGGACACCATCTTCCATTGGGCGTCGATCACCAAGACGTTCACCGGGGTGGCCATCATGCAGCTCCGCGATCGCGGCTGCTTCTCGCTCGACGACCCGGTCGTGAAGTACGTGCCGGAGTTGCGCGAGGTGCACAACCCGTTCGGCGACATCTCACAGGTGACGATCCGTCATCTGATGTCGCACAGCGGCGGCTTCAGATCCGGAACCTGGCCGTGGGGCGGCGACCAGCCGTGGCATCCCTTCGAACCCACGCGCTGGGCGCAGCTTGTAGCGATGATGCCCTACACGGAGCTGCTGTTCCAGCCCGGCACGAAGTATCGCTACTCGAATCCGGGCGTGATCTTCCTGGGCCGGATCATCGAGCTGTGCTCGGGCGACGACTACGAGGTCTACATCGCCAAGAACATCCTGATGCCGCTGGGCATGACCCGTACTTTCTTCGACCGGTCCCCACGCCATCTGCTCGATCACCGGTCGCACAGCTACACCGCCGGCGACGACGGCGTCAGCCACGAGCAGCCGTTCGATTTCGACTCCGGCATCACCGTGTCGAACGGCGGCCTGAACTCCCCGGCCGGCGACATGGCGAAGTACCTGGCTTTCCTCATCGACGGCGACGACGCCATCCTCGAGCGGTCGTCGCTGCTCGAGATGGCGACACCGCAAATTCGCGCTGCCGACGGCGAGGGCGGCAGCGGCGACGACGTGCTGGCGGCGCTGTCGTCGTTTGTCGAGCGCCACGGCGGCGTGGAGTTGGTCGGCCACAGCGGCGACCAGAACGGGTTCATCTCGCACCTCTACGTGCACCGGCCGTCGCGCTCGGGATACGTCGTCTCGTTCAACACGACCGTGTCGTCCACGGGCGACCCTGGTCACACGACCAGGGCCGTCGATGACGACCTGCGCGACGCCATCGCCAAGGCATTCTGGACGACCACGGCGCGTTGAGGCCGGGTCGGGTGCGGCTGGCCTCAGCGGCTACGGGTTGGGCGGCAGCGCGACGCACACGCGGGTGATGAACTTGTGGAACTCGCTCATGTAGTTGCGTAGGAACTCGGCCGTCGCCAGGTCGGTCACTTCCCCGCTGTCGGTGATGAGGCCCGGCGTGAACTGGATGTAGGCCTCGATCGAGTTCATCTGGGACGCGTTGCAGAAGGCCAGGATGCTACGCAAGTGCTGCTGGCCGACCGCCGTACCGATCTTGCCCGGTGAGGTGCCGATGACGGCCGCCGGCTTGCGCGCGAACGCGTTGGTGCCGTATGGACGGCTGGCCCAATCGATGGCGTTCTTCAGACCGCCCGGAATGGAGCGGTTGTACTCGGGCGTGACAAACAGCACCGCATGGGCACTGGCGATCGCGGCCTTGAAGGCGGTGGCGACGGGCGGGTAGTCGGCGTCGTAGTCGTAGCTGTAGAGAGGCAGATCGGCAAACGGAATCTCGAACAGCTCGAGATCCGGCGGAGCCAAGGCCACGAGGGCCCGCGCCAGCTTCCGATTGATCGACGCTTTGGCCAGACTTCCGACCAGGTATCCGACTTTGAGAGTGGCCATGTGCGCGTTCTCCAGAGTGGCGTTACGGTTTACACGGCCAGCCCAGCGGTGGCGCGCACGTTCTCTTGCACTCTACACGGTTGTCATCGGGTCGCGATATGGTGGCCCTAGGGGGTGCGCTCGGGCGACGACGCGTCGAGCCGCGCACCGGCCGGAGGACCCACCGATGAACGCTGACGACCCGCGACCGAAGCACAGCGCAGAGGAAGAACGAAAGAATCGGGAAGCAGCCCTCGATCACACCATCGAGGACTCATTTCCCGCCAGCGATCCGCCGTCGACCGATCCGAATCCCGACGATGAGGACGGGAGGAAACGCCAGCAGCGCGATCAGCAGGACACGCAGCGGCGATGATTCACCGCGCCCAGCTTCTCGAGCAGTGACAACGCCTGCGGCCACGGCTGGATGCGCTGCACCGGGCCGTTGGCCATGTCGGCCGTGGTCTTGCCCTCGCGATTGATCACGGTGGGATCGGCGCCGCGCGCGATCAGGTAGTTGATCATCTCGACGTCGCCCCGGGCCGCGGCGTTGTGCAGCGCCGTGTTGCCTTCGTGATCGACCGCGTTGACGTCGGCGCCCAGGTCTTCGATCAGATAGCGCACCGCCGCCATCATGCCCGTGGGCGCGTAGTGATGGGTGTTGGCGGCGAAGCCTTCGCCGTAGCCGACCCCTGATGCGGCCACGAGCGGCGGCACGCCCGGACCGCCGGTGGGAATCTTGGGCCGGCCCGACACGTCGGAGTACTCGCGCACGCCGTCGTCGGTGGGGGGACGGCTGAGCCCCTTCGCCGTGGCGATGTTCGGATCGGCGCCGCGGGCCACAAGCAGCTTCATGGCGTCGAGGTCGCTGGCGTAGGCGGCGCGCCAGAACGGCGTGGAGCCGGTTTCGTCCACACCCGAGAGGCCGCCGGAGTACCAGACCTTGGTGGCCAGACGCGCATTGGGATCGGCGCCGTGATCGAGCAGCACCGTGAGCATCTGCAGATAGGTGAGCTCCTGATCGCGGTAGGCCTGCAGGCGGGGCTGCCCGGCCCGCGCTGTCCACTGGAGGTTGAGCACGGCGTAGAGCGGCGTCACGCCGTTGAGCGCCCGCTGATTCGGATCGGCGCCTTTTTCGATCAGCACCTTCGCCAGATCGTAGTGCCCGTTGATCGTGGCCAGCAACAGCGGGGTCGTCAGGTCACCGTCTTTGGTCTCGTTCACGTTCACGCCGGCGTCGAGCAGCGCGCGCGCCGTCTCGATGTGGCCCTGACGGGCGGCAAAGAGCAGCGGCGTCATGCCGCCCTGGGTGCGCACGAGCTCGTTGCCCGAGAAGTCGCGGTCGACGCCGGGCAGACGGGTCTTGGCCTCGGTCGGCGCGCCCATCGGGCCGCCGCCGCGTCCGCCGGCACGGCCACCGCCGCCGCCCTCGACCGACCCCGCCTGCTGGCCGGGCGCCTTGGGTTGCGTGGGATTGCCGAACAGCACGCCGGTGAACTTGGTGCGGTCGATGACGCGCAGGTCCAGTGCATCGGACGCACGTCCGAGGTCGGCGCCGCGACGACCGAGCAGGCGAATTACGTCGGCGCGATTGGCCGCGGCGGCGAACATGGCGGCGTTCAGCCCGCGCGTCGTCTCGCGCACGTTGGGATCGACCTTGCGATCGAGCAGCAGCTCCACCGACCGCAGGTCGCCCGACTGCGCCGCGAACATCAGCGCGGTGGTGCCGTTGTCGGTACCCGCGCCCGCGGTGGCGCCGCCTGCGAGCAACCGATCGACCACGGCGCCGTGCCCTTGCTTGGCGGCCAGCAGCAGCGGCGTGTAGCCGCCGACGCGCGTGGCTGGATTGGGATCGGCGCCGGCCTGCAGCAAGAACGCCACGAGCTCCGTGGACCCATTCATGGCCGCCCAGTGCAGCGCGGTCATGCCGTCGCCCTGGGGCGCGTTCACGTCGCTGCCCTTCGAGACGAGCCCCGTGAC
>JBDTWC010000203.1:0-5469 GCA_040006875.1 Acidobacteriota bacterium
GTAGACGATGCCTTCCCACGCGCCCTTGATGCCGCGCGCGTCCATGTAGACCTCGATGAAGCCGTTCATGGTGTCGACCGGCGAGTCGGTGGCCTGCACCCAGGCCACGTCGAAGGCGGTGCGGTCGACTTCGGTGCCGGTGCGATACCACTGGATGAGGGCGGTGAGAGCCGCCGCGAATCCGGCCGTGGCGTAGGGAATGGCGGCCTGCAGATGATCCACGATGCGCTGCAGGTAGACGCCGTAGAGACCGCCCACGCGGTAGACCTCTTCTTCGAGCCGGCCGTGGCGCTTCACGAGCCGCGAGGTGAGCGGATACTCCTCGACGAAGCCGTCGAGATCGGCCATGCGCACGCCGCTGTAGAGGTTGTTGGCGCTGTCGCCGAGGATGTCGCCATCGGCCCCCGGGGTCTTGTTCGTGACCATCGGGTCGACCGTGGCATCGAGCAGCCGCGGGGCCAGGCGGCGGGCCAGATCTTCCGCCGATTCACCGGCGCGCGTCCGGAACACGCCCCCGGCCGCAGCCACGGCCGTGGCCGCGGTGAGAAGCGCCGCGGGCGTGAGCTTCATCACGAACTTGCGCGCGGTCAGGTTGTTGTAGCACCCGGAGTTGATCCAGAAAAGCTTGGTGTAGCGCCACACCTCACTGGCCACGTCGGCGGGCAGCGCCGTGTCGTTCAGCACCAGCGTTTCGAGGAAATCGCGCATCTCGAGACCGTGCAGGTAGCGCTGGTCATAGTAGATGTCGCGGCCGGCGAGGGCGGCCTGGTAGAGGTGCCAGAGCAGCACCTTCTGGTCGCGCGGCAGGACGGCGAAGCCGTCGGCGTAGAGCTGCACGAGCGCTGCTTCGTCGACACGCTCGAGCAGATACGGACGGGTGGACGTGCTGGGAACTACTGTGGTCAACGTCGTCTCGCGGGGAACGGGGTCATGGATGCTAGAGCGGGATCGATACGCGGTCGCCGTGACTGGGTATTTGCACGTTCCAGGCCAATTCGTTGGCAATGCGGGTTTTCAGGGCGTCCTGGGCTACCGGCTCACCATGCACGAGATAGGTGACGCCAGGCGGCTTGGGAAATGTGCGCAGCCACTGCACGATTTCGCCGGCATCTGCGTGCGCTGACATGCCGTTCAGTTTCTCGATGCGGGCGTGTACGGGAATCAACTGCCCAAAGATCCGGACCTCCTGAGAACCCTCGATCAGCTGCCGTCCTCGGGTGCCGGCGGCCTGGAAGCCGACAAACAGCACGGTGTTCCGCGGATCGGCCAATCCGTTGGCCAGGTGGTGAAGCACTCGACCGCCGGTGGCCATACCGCTGGCCGAGATCACGATGGCCGGCCCGGCGGCCTCGGTGACGGCCCGCGATTCCTGGGCCGAGCCGACGGCGGTGAAACGCCTGGTGCAGAAGGCCGACACCTCGCCCCGGCGACGTTCGATGTCGGGGTCGAGTTCCCCGGCGCGACGCTCGTAGAACTTCAGCGCCTTTAGCGCCATCGGGCTGTCCACGTAGAGCGGCAGAGAGGGCACTTTTCCGCCGTCTTCGAGCTTCTTGATGGCGTAGAGCACCTCCTCGACGCGGCCGATCGCAAACGACGGGATGATGAGCTTGCCCTTGCGTTGGGTCGTCTCGAGGATCAGCGTCGCCAGGCGATCCGTCTCGTCATCGCTGGAATGCAGGCGGTCGCCGTAGGTCGATTCCACGAGCAGCACGTCAGCAGGCGAACCGGGCGAAGGGTCGGGCAAAATCGGACGGTTGTAGCGGCCCAGGTCGCCGCCGAAGATCACCGTGCCGCCGGTGCCGTCCTGGCGCTGCATCCGGACGTAGGCGGCGCCGAGCAGGTGCCCCGCGGGTATGAACTCCACCTGGAGGCCGGTGCTACCCACGGGAATGGGTCGTTCATACCCAACTGGCTGCAAACGCGACAGGGTCACGACCGCGTCTTCCTCGGTGAAGAGAGGCCGGGCCGGCCGGTGCCGGGTGTAGCCCTTGCGGTTGGCCCGTTCGGCTTCCTCTTCCTGAAGCCGCCCGGCGTCGGGCAGCACCACGGTGCACAGGTCTTGCGTGCCTGGGGTGCAGAAGATGCGGCCCTTGAACCCTTGCGCCACCAGCCGCGGCAGCATGCCGACGTGGTCGAGGTGCGCGTGCGTCACCACCACCGAGTCGATCGAGGCCGGCGGCACCGGTGGCGGATCCCAGTTGCGGAGCCGCAACTCCTTCAGCCCTTGGAACATGCCGCAGTCGACGAGCACGCGGTGTCCGTCGGATTCCACGAGATAGCGCGACCCGGTGACGGTGCGGGCGGCGCCCTGGAAAGTCAACGTCGATGGCATACCCTCGCGACTCTACCAGACCTGCTAAGCTCCGACCTGGCATGCCGCTGACCCGTGATCGAGTGCGCTTCGTCGCTGCGGTCAGCCTCGTGGTCATCAGCCAGGCGTGGGCCACTGGCGCGGGCGCGCAAGCGCCGCCGCGCACGCTGGCCCTGGCCGACATCAGCGCGTCGTTTGAATCACTCGCCGCGCAGGTCAGCTCCAGCACGGTGCAGGTACTGGCCTCGGGCCAGGCCGTCGATCCGCACGCCGGCGGCAGCGACGGGGCGGTCGAGCGGCGGCGCTCCACCGGCTCGGGCGTGATCCTCGACGCCAGCGGCTACGTGATGACCAACTACCACGTGGTCGAAGGGGCACGGCGGGTGCAGGTGGTGCTCGGGTCACGCGGCTCCGACACCGCCCTGGCGCGGCCGCGCACGAGGACCGTCGATGCCACCATCGTCGGCATCGACGAAGACACCGATCTGGCCTTGCTGCACGTCGCGGGGAGCGCGCTGCCCGCCCTGCCGCTCGGCGACTCCGACACGCTCCACGCCGGGCAACTCGTGTTTGCGTTCGGCAGTCCGCTCGGCCTCGACAACACGGTCACGATGGGCGTGGTCAGCGCGGTCGGCCGCTTGATCGAGCCCGACGACCCAATTGCCTACATCCAGACCGATGCACCCATCAACCCGGGCAGCAGCGGCGGTCCGCTGGTCGATGCGAGCGGGCGAGTGGTGGGCATCAACACGCTGATCCTGTCGCAGGGCGGCGGCAACGAAGGGCTCGGCTTCGCGACCCCGAGCAACGCCGTGCGCGCGGTCTACGAGCAGCTCAAGGCGCGCGGTCACGTGCGGCGCGGCACCATCGGCGCGGTCGTGCAGTCGCTTACGCCGGTGATGGCCGCGGCCCTCAAGCTGCCGCAGGAGTCGGGCGCGTTTGTCGCCGACGTCGACCCGGAGGGTCCGGGTGCCACTGCCGGTCTGCGCATGAGCGACCTGGTCGTGACCCTCGACGGCACGGCGATCGAGAACGGCCGTCAACTCGACGTGAATCTCTACTGGCGCGCGGCGGGCGCCAAGGCCACGCTCGGCGTGCTGCGCGGTGCCCAACGGCTGACGCTCTCGGTGGCCATCGTGGAGCGCGACGACGACCCGCTCCGCTTCTCGGCCCTGGCCACCAAGGAGCAGCATCACGTAGCGCGCCTCGGCGTGCTGGCCCTCACCCTCAGCGACGCGCTGCGTCAGCAGCTCGGGGTCGCCGCCACCACGTCGGGTGCGCTCGTGGCGGCGCGATCGAGTGAGATCGCCGGCGAGTACGGGCTCATGCCCGGCGACCTCGTGGAGGCCGTCAACACCACCCGCGTGACCAGCCTCGACGAGCTGCGGCAGGCGCTCGCCAAGTTGCCGGCCGGCGCCCCCTGCGCGCTGCGGCTGATGCGGCAGGGCCAGCACGTGTTCCTCGCCTTCGAGCTCGACGAGTGACCGCCGCGCTCCCGGCACCAAGCGTCTCCGAAACCGCGATCGACGCGCTCTTCGCGCACTCGGAGGCCGCCCGCTGGGACGTGTCGCGTGAGGCGTTCGCGCTGGCCGTGCGGCGCGCGATGGCCAAACTGGCGCCGCGCTCGTCGTCGCCACAGGTCGTGTCCGACGCGATGGTGGCGAGCGTGCACGCGCGCGATCTGGCCCTGGCCCTGGGCTGCGCCGACGGTCACGGCGCCGCCTGGGATCATTTCGTGCTGACCTACCGCCCGGAACTCTATCGCGCCGCCCGCGCCATGACCGACGACGCCACCGGCCGCGAACTGGCCGATTCCCTCTACGCCGATCTCTTCGGCCTGTCGGAACGCGACGGCGTGCGCCGCTCGCTCTTCCGCTACTACCACGGCCGGGCGAAGCTCTCGACCTGGCTGCGCAGCGTGCTGGCTCAGCGCCACGTGGACTTGATCCGGGCGCAGCGTCGTACCAACTCGCTCGACGACCCCGAGCATCCACTGGAAGCGCGGCTGCCGGTGCGGCTGCCGGAGGAGCCCGGTCGTGCCGCCGCCATGTGCACGGCTGCCGCGGCGATCACAGTGGCCCTGGCGGCCCTGGCGGCAGACAGCCGCATGCGTCTGGCCTACTACTACGCGCACGGCCTCACGCTCGCGCAGGCCGGCCGACTGTTTGGGGAAAGCGAGGCCACCGCGTCGCGGAAGCTGGAGCGGGCTCGTCAGGCACTGCGGGCCGGCATCGAATCGGCGTTGCGCGACCGCGGTCTCGGCCTGGCCGACGTCGACGACTGGGCCGCCGTGGCCAACGACAGCTGGAACGCCACCCTGGTCGAGGCCCTGGGGGTGGCCGCGCCGCAAGAGAACGCCGCGCCGCCGTTCAAAGGAAAGAGGACGCCGTGAGCCAGCCCATCGACAACGCGCCCGGCCCGCCGCCCGATCCGCTGGTGGCGGCAGTGCTGCGTGCCACGAGAGACGCGGCGGCCGGTCCCTGCCCGGACGCAGACGTGCTGGCGCTCTACGCCGACCACGCGCTCGATCGGGCGGAGCTCGCTCACGTGGCGGCGCATCTGCCCGAGTGTGCTCGCTGCCAGGCGATCGTCGCGGCCTACGTGCGGGCGTCCGAAGGCGAGCTGCCGGTGAACTGGCCAGAGCAGGTCGCGGCGGCGGCCGCGGGCGCCAGTGGCAGTTGGTTCACGGGCTGGCGATGGCTGGTGCCGATGGCGTCGCTCGCCACCGTGGCGGTCGTGGCCGTGTGGATCGGGCGCGGCCCCGCCAACGAGGTGGCGGAGCAGGCACGCGCTGACGCGGCGCGCCCGGCCCAGTTCGAACGCGCGGCGCCGCTGGGGTTGGCCCGGCCCGACAGCGCCGTGCTGGCAAACGGCGGGGCGCCCGCGGCGCCGAGTCCGAGCCAACCGTCCGAGCTCGCCGTGTTGGAGGCGGAACGGCGCGCGACGGTCGAGGCCGCGGCTGGTGCACGAGCGCACGGCAGCGCGGCAGCGCCCGGTGCGGCCGCCGACCGGCTGGCGGCGCGCGGCGACGCCAGGATGAAGTCGACGGCCGAGGCAGCGCCGATGGCCAATGCGGCCAACGCCGTGCAGGCCGCGCGTGAGGATGAACGCCCGGCCACGCGGCAGGCCAACGCGCCACCCGCGGCCCCGACGCGACC
>JBDTWC010000204.1:0-5458 GCA_040006875.1 Acidobacteriota bacterium
ACATCGGCCTGCTCGAGCACTGCGTGCGCGAGGACCTCAACCGGCGGGCGCCGCGCGCCATGGCGGTGCTGCGGCCGCTCAAGATCGTGCTCACCAACTATCCGGCCGAGCGCAGCGAGACGCTGGACGTCGTGAACCATCCCGACGACGCCTCCGCCGGCACCCGCGCCGTGCCGTTCGGGCGTGAGATCTACATCGAGCGCGACGACTTCCTCGAGGATCCCCCCAAGAAGTACTTCCGCCTGACGCCGGGCCGTGAGGTGCGCCTGCGCAACGCCTACCTGATCACGTGTCAGCGCGCGATCAAGAACGACGTGGGAGAGATCGTCGAGCTGCAGTGCACCTACGACCCGGCCACGCGCGGCGGCGATGCGCCCGACGGCCGCAAGGTCAAGGCCACGCTGCACTGGGTGTCAGCGGCGCACGCCATCGACGCCGAAGTGCGGCTCTACGAGCGGCTGTTCACGGCCGAGGACCCGGAGAGCGCCGCCGAGAAGACCGGGCACGCATTCCTGGATCTGCTCAACCGCTCCAGCCTCGACGCCGTCGCCGGCGGCAAGGTCGAGCCGATGCTCGGCGCGGCGGCGCCGGGTGACCGCTTCCAGTTCGAACGGCTGGGCTACTTCGCGGCCGATTCCGACAGCCGGCCCGGTGCGCCGGTGTTCAACCGCACCGTCTCGCTCAAGGAAACCTGGACCAAGAGCGTTACCCGGTAACGGCGACGTCGACCGGTGTCGCCTCGAGTGCGGCTGCGGCGAGTCGGGGATCGAGCTGCACGAGGAAGCCGCGCCGGCCGCCGTTCACGTAGATGCGATCGAGCGCCAGGATGCTTCGCTCCACGTAGATCGGAAGTGACTTGCGCGTGCCGAAGGGCGAGGTGCCGCCGACCTGATAGCCAGTGTGGCGCTCGGCGACTTCCGGCGCGCACGGCTTCACCGTTTTCCTGCCGATCTGGCGAGCGAGTTGCTTGGTCGAGACCTCGCGATCGCCGTGCATCAGGATGATGAGCGGCTGCCTGCTCTCGTCTTCCATGACCAGCGTCTTCACCACGTGATGTTCCGGCACGCCCAGCTCGCGCGCCGACACCGTGGTGCCGCCGCGCAGCTCGTAGCGATACTCGTGCTCGGTGAAGGCGAGGCCGTGGCGTCGCAGCGCGTGTACGGCCGGTGTGCCGGATGACGCCATCGACTCGCTCGCCGGTCAGCCCGCAACGCCCCTAGGTGGCGATGGCCGTCGGCGTGCGCACGTGCCACTGCGCGCGATCCTGATAGGCCTTGGCCAGCGCCAGCAGCGCCAGCTCGCGGTAAGGCTGGGCGTAGAACACGACGCTCGTCGGCGTGCCGCCCGCGGCGAAGCCGTTGGGCACGTTGACCGCGGGATAACCGGCGAGGTTGGCCATGGTGAAGTGGCGCTGGGTCGGCCCCTGCGGCCGGCGCGGCGGTCGTGGCGCCCCGGCGGCACGCGGCGGCGGACCACCGGGGCCACCACGGCCGATGCTGTTCGAGGCCACCACGTAGAGATCGACGTGCGCGGTGGCCTTGGCCAGCGCCTCCATCATCATCATGCGCACGCGCTGCGACTGCAGGAAGTCGACCGCCGACACGAGACGGCTGGTCGGCCGGCCGATGCCGGCGCGAGCCTTGGCCATACGGCCGGCGCGCGCGTGCTGATCGAAGAAGGCCGCCGACTCGACCCCGATCGCGCTCACGTCGGGAATGAACTCAGGCACCGGCACGGGCACGAACGTCGTCACACCGAGCGCCTTGAGCGCCGCGAGCGTGGCCGCGGCGTTGGCCTTCGCCGCCGGCTCCGTGAGCTCGTCGAACGACTCCTGGATGATCCCGACCTTGAGGGCGCGGATGTCGAGACCGGCGTTCCAGTTGAAGGGCAGGTCGGTCACGCTCATGTCGCGGCCGTCGGGCTTGGCGATGGCCTGCATCACGAGCGCCAGGTCCTCGGCGTAGCGGCAGAAGGGACCGAGGCGATCCTGCGTCCACGACAGCGCCATGGCGCCGTGCCGGCTGACCCGGCCGAAGGTGGGCCGCAAGGCCGTCACGCCGCAGCGGCCCGCCGGGCTGAGGATCGAGCCGCTGGTCTCGCTGCCGATCGCAAAGGCCACGCCAGCCGCGGCCGTCGCTGACGCAGGCCCCGCCGATGAGCCGCTCGATCCCTGCGTGGGATCCCACGGGCTCTTGGTTTGACCGCCGAACCAGTTGTCGCCCGCGGCCAGTTCGCCGGTCGCGAGCTTGGCGACGAGCACGGCGCCGGCGGCGCGCAGCATCTCGACGACGCTGGCGTCGTAGTCGAACTGCTGCTCGGTGAAGGCGGGCGAGCCCCACGTGGTCTTGAAGCCCTTGACCGTGATGATGTCCTTGCAGCCCCACGGAATGCCGTGCAGCGGGCCTTTGTAGTTGCCGGCAGCGATTTCGGCGTCGGCCGCGGCCGCTTCGGCCAGCCCGTGGTCGTCGAGGAAGGTCACGACGTTGTTGAGCGTGGCGTTGTGCCGGTGCAGGCGCCCGAGATACATGCGGGTCAGCTCGACCGACGACACCTGCTTGGTGCGCACCAGTTCGGCCAGGTGCCGCACCGGCCAAAAGGCGACGTCTTCGAGGTTGGCCGGACGCTTCACCGCCGGCGCCTTGCTCAGCACGAACGGCTTCTTCGTGCGGTCCACGGCCAAGCCGGCCACGACCGGACTGAAGTGGTACGGCGGCGACACGTCGTTGGGGATGACGACGGCGCGCTGCTCCTCCAACCGCTCGAGCGCGGTGTTGGCGCTGTCGACCATCGCCTTGCGATCGTCTTCGGAGAGTTCGATGCCGGAGATCTTGAGGGCATCAGTGACCATCGCCAGCGTGATGCGGTCGGTAGTGGCATCCTGCATGCGCGCCCACAACACGCCGGGCGCGAGGGAGCTGCCGAGACCAATCGAGGCGAAGTGGGCGATGAAGCGGCGGCGGGCGTCAGGAGTAGGAGTCACGCGCGGATTATAGCCGCCAGGACGGCGCGCGCAGCGTGGCCAAGACGAGGCCATCGTGAGCATGCGGCGCGCCCTGGCGGCTCACCCCGGCGGCGCGATGGCGCGGCTGAGCCACGCTTCGGCCGCCCGCTGCCCGCGGCTGATCGTGGCCGGCGACACCCCCATCAGCGCGGCCACTTCGTCGATCGTGAGGCCGCCGAAGTAGCGCAGCTCGATGAGCTGCGCTTGACGAGCATCGACCCGTCCGAGCTCGGTCAACGCCTGGTCGAGCACGAGTAGATCGAAGGTCCGGTCCAGGGCTACGGCCATGCCCTCCTCGAGCGTTTGCACGACCGCACCGCCGCCGCGCTTCGCCGCCTGGGTGCGCCGCGCATGATCGACGAGGATGCGACGCATGACCTGCGCCGCCAGGCCGAAGAACTGCTTGCGGTGCTCGAAGCTCACGACGTCCTGACGCACCAGCCGCAGCCAGGCCTCGTGGACCAGCGCGGTCGGCTGAAGGGTGTGGCCCTGGCGTTCGCGCCGCAGCAGAGCGTGTGCCGTCTTCCGCAGCTCCAGATAGACCAGGGGCATGAGCGCGTCGAGCGCCGCGGCGTCGCCGTCGGTCCAGCGCACGAGCAGCGCGGTGACGTGTTCGGGGGTCGGCTGGGGCGATGGGTCGTGCGTCATCAAGGCCTCGTCACCGGTGCCAGCCGGGCCCGGTCGGCGGCGATCTCCGCGAGCGCGGCGGTGCGCCGCGGCTCGAGCGCCGGCGCCAGCGTGGCCTTCGCCCAGGCCGCGATGCTGGCGTCGAATCCGGCCAGGGCGAGGGCCACGGATGCCGGTCGCGCCTCGGCCGATTGTCGAGCGGCGATGACGGCGAAGGCGCGCGCCAAGTCGGCGTAGACCGGGGCGGCCAGAGCCGGCGGCTCGAGGGGCGAGCGCTCGAACTCCAGTGCCGCCTCGCGCGCCACCGATGCCGCGCGGGCGTCGCCGGTGCGCGCGAAGAGCGCCGCCAGGTCCACGCTCGCCATCAGGAGCTGACCGCGGGCGTTCACGGCGTTGGGACCCGTGAGCAGGCGCGGAGCCGCGGCGCGCACGCGCTCGAGCCGCGTCACTGCCTCGCCGCGCCGGCCGAGCGCGGCCAGTAGGCGGCCGATGCGGCGATCGAGCACGACCTGGACGTACCCGTAGCGATGGCTTGCGGGCTCCTCTTCGAGCAGCCGGCCGTTCAGCGCGTCGGCAGCCATCAGAACCGCGAGTCCGCGGAGGCGAGCGGAGGAATCGGCGAGCAGCGCGCCCAAGCGCAGCTCGGCGTTGACCACGTCGAAGCGGGCGCGCCGATCGGCGGGATCCTCCGCCGCCGTCGCCCGGGCCAGGGCCGCGGCCTTTTCGAAGGCGGCCGTGGCGCCGGCGACATCGCCAAGATTCTCACCGAGCCGGGAACCCAGCACATCGCCGAGGCTGCCGTAGCTCACCATGAGCGCGCGCCGGACCTCCACGTCGGTCGGGTGGTCGCGCACGATCGACTCGCGCAAGGAGGCCGAGCGCGCGAAGCTGGCCGCGGCGTCCTGAAGGCGGCCGGCGCGAATGCGGGCAGCGCCCAGGGCGTTCAGTGCCGACGCGAGGTTCTGCTGCTGCGTGACGCCGGCCGGATCGAGGGCGACCAGGCCCTCGGCCAATTCCATGGCCCGAGCCGCCGCCGTTTCGCTGGACGCGTCCCGCATCTCCATGCCGGTACGCGCCAACTCGGCGTAGACCTCGCTCACAAGCCCCATCGTCTCACGCGAGCGGACTGCGCCAAGAGCCCGTTCGCCGACGTCGCGGGCCCGCGCGAAGGCCGCCTGCATCGCTGGCAGGTCGCCGCGGGCGCGCAGCACCTGCGCCCGGCGCAGCGCCACCGACGCAAGCTGATGCAGCGTGGCGGCATCGCCGTCCCGCTCGAACGGCGCCAGCAGGGCTTCGGCGCGTTCGAAGCTGCGCAAGGCGGCGTCAGGCTCGCCAAGATTGGCCGAAAGCGGATGCCCCTGCACCTTCCCGACGCGCTCGTAGGCGGCCGCGAGCTCGCGCGCCAGCGCGGGGTCGTCGGCGGCGGCCTCGCGCAGGTTCTCGAGGTAGGTCAGCGCCGTCTGCACGATGGCACGCCGGGCCTCGGTGGCGCCCGGCAACATGGCGATGCGATCGTGTACGTCGAACACGAACGCGTTGGCCAGACCCCGCACCTGATCGAAGCGACGCTCGGCGCGCCGCGCCTGATAGAGCGCCGCGGCCGTGCCGCCCGCCACGCTGGCCGTCACCAGCACCGCCGCCACCGCGGCCACGCGATGACGGGCCACCAGCTTCCGGGCACGATAGCTCCACGTGCTCGGCCGCGCCGCCACGGGCAGACCCTCGAGGTAGCGGCCCAGATCGTCGGAGAACGCGGCCATCGACCCGTAGCGCCGCTCCGGCTCCTTCCGGATGGCGGTCGCGACGATGGTGTCGAGGTCGCCACGCAGG
>JBDTWC010000205.1:0-5451 GCA_040006875.1 Acidobacteriota bacterium
CTTGCGTCAACGCGAGAACCTCGACGCCGCCGTCACCGGCGCCGTCTCTGAGTTCGACACGGTGCTGAAGCTGAAAGACTGGGTGGCGGCCCAGTTCTCGATCGGCAATCCCGATCCGTACCCTCCGTGGGATGCGCTGATCGTGCTCGACTGGATCCGGGCCGGCATCACCGGCGGCTTCTGCGGTCAGTACTCGCAGGTGCTCCTGCAGTCGCTGGCCGCGCTCGGCATCCCAGCCCGCTATATCGAACTCGGAACGACCAGCAATCCGTACGCGCACTTCGCCGTGGAGGCGTGGTCGAACGAGTTCAACAAGTGGGTGGTGATCGATGCCGACTTCAACATCCACTTCGAGTATGCCGGCGTGCCGCAGAGCGCGCTCGATGTGCACGACCTGCTCGTGACGGGCCGCGCCGACGAGTTGGCGGTGGTGCAGGGCAGCGTGCGCGACGGACATCCGTCGCCCCGCGACTTGCCCCTCGGCACGGCGGAACTCTATTACTACGTGCGCTACCACCTGAACGCCAACCACCTCAGTGCGCCAGACGAACCCGCCTTCGATCGCTTCGACGACATGGTGGAGTGGTCGGACTCACGGATCGGGCCGTGGGAAGACAGCCCCGTGCCGTCGGACTACCCGAAGGAGCGGCTCACGCGCCAGCGCACTTCCGACCGCGCGTTCGTGGAAGCGGCGTTGAATCAGGTGTGGGCCACCCCGCGCCCGGCGGGACCGACCCAGATCGCGGTGGATCTGCAGACCAACACGCCCGACCAGGGCTGGTACGAATTCCGGCACGTCGACACCAACGGCCAGGCTGGCCCGTGGACCGCCCACCACTCGAGCACCATCCTGTGGACAGTGAATGCTACAGACCGCGATCTCGAGATTCGCAGCGTCAACCTGCGAGCCATGCCTGGCCCGACTACGGTCGTCGGCACGACCTCGCAGTAGCCGCCGTTCAGCGCGGCGCCGTCCCCCGCACCTCGACCTCGACCAGCTCCACATCGCCAGGGCCGACGTTGCGCACGATGTGCAGGCCAGCGGCGTCGTAGCGCGCGAAGTCGCCGGGGCCGTTGAGCGGATGCCACGAGGCGGCCGCTTCGCCGGTCGAGGAGGCGCTGCCGGCGGTCTGCATCACGACCACGACCGTCGTGGCATGACGGTGCGGCGGGGTGGCCTCAGCCGCCTTGAGCACCAGGCGGTGGGCGCGATACCAGCGGTTCTCGAGTTCTGGTCTGGTCGACAGGCCCGACACGTCGTCGCTGTCGGCCGTGGCGCCCGCGGTGCGATTGGCGATGCCGAGCAGCCGGAACACGGTGGCGCCTACGTTGTTCACGCGGTGCGTGTAGGGCGTCTCCACGTAGGTGATCACGCTGTTCACCTTGCCGGGACGGACGGGCTCCGCCGGTGCCGGCGCCGCGGCAGCACCCGCGGGCGGTGGCGCCGCTCCGCCCCCACTCCACTCGGCGCCCATGACCTGCGAGCGCGTGCGCGACGAGGCAATCGGCACGTAGAGCATCGCCGTGTCGTGCGTGTGGTAGAGCGTGGTGTCACCGGGCGGAATCTGGATGTCGTGGATGCGCATCGCCGGCGACTCGAAGACCACGTGATGCCGGGGCTCGCCCGTCAGGGGCACGGCGGTGTCAGCCGTCTGACCGAGGGCGCCACCCGGCAGCGGCATCACTCCTGAAAACATCATTCCGATCGCGGCTACCGCCAGCATTCCACGCATGAAGCCCCCTTCTGTGTGCCTTCGATGGACGAAGGCTATCAAAAGGCGGGGGCCGGCCGAGACGAAGGCGCTGGGGAACGCTGCCGCCAGGGTGATGGCGGCGCGCAGTTGCGCCGCTAGCCACGGCGGGCGCGGGCGAGGATCGCGGTGGTCGAATAGCCTGGCGCGAGCGGGATGCGCACCACCTGGCCGCCGCGAGCTTCGACCACGTCGCGGCCCACGATGTTGTCCGAGGCCCAGTCTTCGCCCTTCACGAGCACGTCGGGCTGAATCGCCGAGACGATGGCGTGGGGCGTGTCTTCATCGAACACCACCACGGCGTCGACCGTGGCCAGGGCCGCGAGCAGTTCGGCGCGGTCGGCTTCCGCGTTGATCGGCCGGTCCGGGCCCTTGTGCTGGGCGCGCACCGACCGGTCCGAGTTGACGGCCACGATCAGCAGGTCGCCGAGCGCGCGGGCGTCGGCGAGGTAGCGCGTGTGGCCGGGATGCAGCAGGTCGAAGACGCCGTTCGTGAACACGACGCGCCGGCCCGCTGCGCGGTGCCCAGCCGCCCACTCGGTGGCGCCGTCGCGGGTCAGCACGCCGCCCACGATCAGGCCTCGTCGTCGTCGCCGCGCCTGAAGCCCGAGCCGGGCTCGCGGAAGGTCACGTTGCCGGTCACTTCCCAGCGATGCGGCGGCCGGTAGATGCCCACGTCCTTGCGGCGCGCCTTGACGCGGATGGTGTAGAGCTGCCGATGGTAGTCGTAGGGGTAGCCGTCGAGTTTGTGGGCGGCGACGTCGAACTTGTAGGTGCCTTCCACCAGGTCGAGACGGTCCACGACGAAGCGCACCTCGCCCTCGCCCGACAGCCGGTCGGGCTCGAGCTCGTCGATGTTGGTGTTGGTGCCGTAGCAGCACACGCCGTCGCCGTTGAAGATGCCGAATCCGAACACGAAGTCGCGCATCGGCTCGTGCGCGCGGAACCCGATGCGCATGGTGAGCGGATCGCCGCTGTGGAAGACGTGCGCTGGCGTGCCGGCGCCATCGACCACGGTGACGCTCGTGACCTCGAGCTCGCGCGAACCCCACCGGCCTTCGGTGGCCGCGAACATGTTGGGCGGCGCGTCGGCGGTCTCCACCGGATTGTGGGGCTGCGCGGCGGCGTCCGCCGGCGCCTCCGTGGCCGCGTGGGCCACACGCACGGCCTCCTCCTTGGCGAGCTGCTGCTCTTCGGCCTTCTCGACGTTCACGATATAGGCCGCGACCACGCGCTTCGGATCGCCTTCCCCGTGCGTCTTGCCCTTGTCGAGCCACAGCGCCTGGTCGCAGAACTTCTCGACCAGGTCGAGCGAGTGGGTCACGAGCAGGATGGTCTTGTTGCGGCGGCGGAACTCGGCGAACTTGTCGAGGCACTTCACGGTGAAGCCCTGGTCGCCCACGGCCAGCACTTCGTCGACCAGCAGCACGTCCGGGTCGACGTGGATGGCCACGGCGAAGCCGAGCCGCATGTACATGCCCGACGAGTAGGTCTTGACCGGCGCGTCGATGAAGTCCTGCAGCTCGGCGAACTCGACGATCTCGTCGAAGCGCTTCTGGATCTCGCGCTTGGTCAGACCGAGCATGATGCCGTTGATGAAGACGTTCTCGCGGCCGGAGATCTCGGGGTGGAAGCCGGCGCCGAGTTCGATCAGGGCCGAGATGCGGCCCTCTACCGCCATCGTGCCCGAGGTGGGCTTGGTGATGCCGGCCACGCACTTGAGCAGCGTGCTCTTGCCGGAGCCGTTCCGGCCGACGACGCCGTAGGTGCAGCCCTTCGGCACCGAGAACGACACGCCGCGCAGCGCCTCGAAGGTCTCGTCGGGCTGCAGTTCGCTGACGAGGCTGCCGCTGAGCAACGCCGACTTCAAGGTGGCGAACTGCTTCTTCCGGGCGTACTTCCGGTAGACCTTCGTGACGTTCACCGCGTCGATGGCGTTGTTCACCGTCAGACCTCCTCGGCGAACGAATCACGCAGGCGGTCGAACACGAAGTAGCCGGCCAGGAACACGACCATCGACAACGCGCCCACCGCCATCAGCCACTTCCAGTGGCCGTGTGGGCCGACGTGGAAGAGCACCTCCTGATACGAGATGGCGAGGTGGGTCATCGGATTCAGGTTCAGCACCCAACGGTAGCTCTCCGGTGCCATCTGGATCGAGTAGATGATCGGCGTCGAGAAGAACCACAACGTGAGCACGTTGGCGAGAATGTCCTTGATGTCGCGGAAGTGGACGGTGAGGGCGGCGAGAAACAGCGCCAAGCCGGTGGTGAAGAAGAACTGCACCACCACGATCACCGGGAACCAGAGCAGCTCCACCGGATCGAGCGGGCGCTGGTAGTAGATGAGCAGCACGGCCAGAATCGGCAGACCGAGCAGGAAGTGGGCCAGGTTGGCCAGCACCGACACGATCGGCAACACCTCGGCGGGAAACAGCACCTTCTTGATCAGGTTGCCGCCCGAGATAAGCACGTTGGCCGACTCGGTCAGCGACGAGCTGAACCAGGTCCACGGCAGGATGCCGCAGAAGAAGAACAGGCCGTAAGGCTGGATGTCGACCGGGTGCGACCCGGGCATGATCACGGTGAACACGAAGGTGTAGACCGCCATCAGGAGCAGCGGGTTGAAGAACGACCAGAAGAAGCCCAGCACCGAGCCGCGATAGCGCGCCTTCAGGTCGCGCGCCACGAGCGTCTGGATCAGGCCGCGGTACTTGAAGAGCGCGCGGAGGTGGTGGAACATCGCGCGTGGCCGCTAGGCTGCTACGGCCATCAATGGCCGCGCCGCGAGTCGGACTGCAACTGCTGGAGCGTTTTCAGCAGGGCCAGCCGGGCGCGTTCGAAGTCCATCTCGGGCGCCGTCGGTCCGACCATCTCTTCGGCGCGCTTCATCCCGGCTTCGGCCCGGGCCTGGTCGAGTTCCTCGGCCCGTTCGGCCACCTGCGCGATCACGGTGACCTTGGCCGGCAGTACTTCCACGAAGCCGACCGACACCGCGAGAAAGTGCTTCGCCGCGCCTTGGCGGTACCACATCTGGCCAGTGCGCAGCGCCGAGAACATCGGGGTGTGGCCGGGCAACACGCCGAAGTCGCCTTCCGAGCCAGGCAGCGACACCTCGTCCACCTCGTGGGTGAACGAGTGATCGGGCGTGACGATGTTGAGCGAAATCGACGTCGGCAGGCCCATGGCTTACTGCTTCATCTTCGCGGCGTTCTCGAGCACGTCTTCGATCGTGCCCTGCAGGTAGAACGCCTGTTCCGGCACGCCGTCGTGCTTGCCGTCGCAGATTTCCTTGAAGCCCTTGATCGAGTCGGCGATCGAGACGTACTTGCCCTGCAGGCCCGTGAACTGCGAGGCCACGAAGAACGGCTGCGACAGGAACTTCTGAATCTTGCGGGCGCGCGACACGGCTTGCTTGTCGTCTTCCGACAGCTCGTCGATGCCGAGAATGGCGATGATGTCCTGCAGGTCCTTGTAGCGCTGCAGGATCTGCTTCACCTGACGGGCCACGTTGTAGTGCTCGGCGCCGAGGATGCGCGGGTCGAGGATGCGCGAGCTCGAGGCCAGCGGGTCGACGGCCGGGTAGATGCCGAGCTCGGCGATCTGACGCGACAGGTTGGTGGTGGCGTCGAGGTGGGCAAACGTGGTCGCCGGGGCCGGGTCGGTGTAGTCGTCGGCGGGCACGTAGATGGCCTGCACCG
>JBDTWC010000206.1:0-5440 GCA_040006875.1 Acidobacteriota bacterium
CAGTGGCTCGGTGCTGGCCGCGCCGCCCTTCAGTCAGTTACCGCCTGATCGGCCCGGGCTGGCCGTGCCGCTGCTCGTGGGCGGCCGTCCGGTGGCCGTGCTCTATGCCGATCCTGGCGCCTCGGCGCCGCTCTCGCCCGGCTGGACGTCGCCGGTGGAGGTGCTGGTGCGGCACGCTGGACGCTGTCTCGAGGCCATCGCCGTGCAGCGTGGCGCGCACGCGAAAGTGGCGGCGGCCCGCGTCGGAACGCCCGCATGACGGAGCGAGCCTGGCGCGCGGTGCGGCACAACCGGCGCGGCGTGCTGCTCGGGCTCGCCGTCGCCCTCATTCTCTTCGTCGACAGCCCGGCTCGACTGGCCGGTCAGCAATTGCGGCCGACCACCGATCGCACCCTGAAGGCGACCCGGCACGATCCCGTACCGACGCAACCCATCGGCTACTGGCTCACGCCCGTGCCCGCCGCGGCCATCACACCCACTCTCCGCGACTTCGCGCGCGCGGTCCTGATCGTCGACGACGGCGGGGATGTGGCCTCGGCCGGCGTGCTGCTGGCTGCACCGGCGCTCGACGCCACGCCGCTCGCCAACGCCGTGAAGTACTACCGCGGCCTGGTCGCCATGCGCCAGAACCGGCTCGACGACGCGGTCACCATCTTCACGCTGGTGGCGGCCTCGACCGAGCGGAGCTTCGTGACCGAGCAGGCGCTCGTGCGCCTGGCCGAAGCGCAGGAACTGCGCGGCAAGTACGCGCTCGCCGCCGAGGCTTACGGACGGGTCGTGAAGGGCGCGCCGAGCGACGAAGCGAGTCTCACGCATCGCTGGGCCGTGGCCCTCGAGCGCGCCGGCGACACGGCGGCGTCGGTCGTGGCCCATCGTCGCGTCTACTACGACTACCCGCTGGCGCCCGATGCCAGCGAGTCGGGCGACGCACTGAAGCGGCTCAGCGCGCAGGCGCCGCCACTCGAGAACGCGGCCGCGAAAGAGAAGGCGCGCGCCGACGTCCTCTACGGCGCCCGGCGTTGGACGGCGGCGCGTGAAGCCTACGCGCGCGTGCTGGCTGAGGACGGCGCCGTGACTGACCGCGATCAGGCGATGGTGCGGATGGCGGCGGCCGACGTGCAGTTGAAGCAGCACCGGTCGGCGGCCGATCGGCTGCGCCCCTTGGCCGCATCGGGCACGGCCCAGGCCGAAGCGCAACTGCACCTGTCGCTTGCCGTGCGCGGCCTCGGGAACAACGACGACTACGTGCAGCGCGTGCGCGCGCTGGCCACCGCGTTCCCGGACAGCCCCTACGCCGAGGAAGCGCTCAATCACCTGGCCACGTGGTACGTCGTGAACGACGACGACCAGTCGGCGGCCGATGTGTTCGCTCTGATGGTGCGCCAGTTCCCCAATGGCCGCTTCGCGGAGCGAGCGGCGTGGAAGGCCGGCTGGTGGGCGTATCGCCACAACGACATGGCCACCGCCACGACCATGTTCGAAACCGGCGCCGCCAACTTCCCGCGCTCCGACTACCGGCCGCCCTGGCTCTACTGGAGCGCGCGTGCGAAGGAACAACTGGGCGACAGCGCCGGTGGCACTGCGCGTCTGGTGCTCACGGCCACCGACTACCGCAACAGCTACTACGGTCGCCTCGCCCTGGCGCGTCTCGGTAGCGCGGGCACCGCGGTGCCTCCAAGTGTGGTCGAGGGCCCGGCTGCGCGCCCGGCGGCGCTGCCCACGGAACGACAGATCAGCCTGCTGCTGTCGCTCGGGCTCTACGATCTGGCGCTCAGCGAAACGCAGTTCGCCCGACGCGCGTTTGGCGACTCAGCGGCGCTGCAGGCCACGGCGGCTCTGGCCCAGTTTCGTGCCGGACGGCTCCGGCCCGGCATAAACGCCATGAAGCGCGCCTATCCCCAGTACCTCGCCGCGGGTGGAGAGTCGCTGCCCCCGGAGGTCTTGCGCGTGCTGTTCCCGCTCGACCACTGGCCGGTGCTCGAAGCGCGGGCCAAGGCGCAGGGGCTGGATCCCTATCTCGTCGCGGCGCTCGCGGCGCAGGAGTCCACCTTCGATGCCGGCATCCGCTCGTCGGCCGGCGCCATCGGCCTGATGCAGATCATGCCGGCCACCGGCCGCTCGTTCGCGCGGCGGATTGGCATCAAGCCGTTTTCGACCGACCGGCTCACCGAGCCTGAGGTCAACGCCACCATCGGCACCACTTACCTCTCGGATCTCATCAAGCAGTTCGGCGGCGCCGCCTATGCGCTGGCTGGCTACAATGCCGGCGAACACCGCGTCATCCGCTGGAAGGCCGAACGTCCGGGCCTGCCGATCGACGAATGGATCGACGACATCCCCTTTCCCGAGACGCAGAACTACGTCAAGCGGATTCTCGGCACGGCGGAAGACTATCGCCGTTTGTACGGCGGCGGTCTGCTCACGCCGGGCACGGTAGACACGGCGCCTGTGACCGCGGCGTCGCCCCGCGCGCCGACGAAGAAGATCACGCGTCCGGCGGCGAAGAAGCCGGCCGTGCGCAAGCCGCCCGTGCGGCGCCGTCCCGGCGCCTGACGGCCAGCCGGCGGCACACCCCTCCGGGGGTCGCCTAAGGGGTGCCCGCGCCCGCCAGCAACTCGCGCTTGACGCGGAAGACGCGTGCCGTGTCGTCGCTCAGCACGCGTTCCAGCCACGGCAGCGCATCGAGGCCGTTGATGGCCTCCTCGCTGTATGACTGACGCAGCGGCTCGAGGTGGAACACGATGTGGGTCACGCCGATGGTCCGCAGCCGCGCCTGCGCCACCGCACTCGGGAAGGTCGCGAGGTCGGCGACGCGTTCGGCAAACCCCTGGCTGTAGAGCCCGCTGTAGCCGGCCACGATCGGATGAAAGTGCTCGGTCTGCGCCTGCATGTAGGGAGCGTTGAGATTGAACGAGTTTCCCGGATAGAGCGGAAGCTCGAGCAGGACAGCAGCGGGCAGGGCCGCAATCTGCTGGTAGATGGCCGGGATCTCGGGGGTCGGACGGAACGTCATGGGCGTGCGGATCGCTTCCACGGTCACGACAAGCGGCGCCAGGATCGCCACGGCCAAGCGCATCCGCCTCGAGCCTTGGGCGCGCAGCGCGGCCACGCCGAAGCCGGCGAGCACGGCCAGAGCGGTGAGCGCCATGAAGCCCCAGCGCGACACCACGCGCGTGGCCTGGAGCAGCGGCACCAGGCGATAGATCCATTCATAGAAGGGCACGGCCGTGCCGAATGACATCACCAGGCCGAGCAGGCCGATGGCCACGCACATGCGCACGCGGCCGCGGTCGGCGCGGCGATCGGCGAGGCCGATGAGCGCGAGGATGGTCACCGCGAAGCCGGGAAAGAGCGACGACGTGTCGATCACAAACGGCGCGCTCCACAGCGCGTAGTGCAGGCGGCCGCCGGTGGCGAGGTAGTTGCGCCACGTGGCGCCGTAGTGCGACGTCTCGCTCAGCGAGCGCGTGATGCCGAGCTCGCGGCTCACGGTCAGGTATTCCCATAGCATCGGCGCGAGCAGCAGCACGCTCATCGCGATGCCGGCCACGGCCACGAGCGCTGTACGTCGAGGTGCGTAGCGCCAGTCGCAGTGCCGCGCCGCGAGGGCCACCACGGTGGCGCCGGCGACAAACGCCAGCTGGTAGATCGACACCAGTCCCACCAGCGCGATGCCGACCCCCAGCAGCAGCCCGTCGCGCAGGCGCGCACGCCTGGCGACGCGATCGACGGCAAAGAGCACCAGCGGGATGAACTCGGCATGCAGCGCCTGCAGGTGTCCGAAGCGGGTCAAGAGATGCGCGTTGAACGCAAACGCCAGGCCCGCTACCGCACCAGCCACGGGATCGCCGGTCCACCCGGTGACGACCCACCACATCGCCCACGCGCTCAGCGCGTAGCCGGCGATGGCGAGCAGGTTGTAGGTCGTGGCCGCCGACAGACCGGCGGCGCGCAGCGGTATCGCCATCACGCCCGGGGCGATGAGCGGCTCCGAGTAGGCGAGCGTGTGACGGTCGGGGTAGAAGATCGGCGCGTCGAAGAGTTGGGTTGGATGACGCGGGAGCTCGTGCGCCACCCACGACACGATCCACGCCGTGAGCACCGTGTCGGCGTTGTCGAAGCGCGATTGGCCGGCTGGATCGGCGGCCAGCGGCCACGTGTGCAGCACGGCCAGGAGCACGGCGCCGGCGAGAGCGAGCAGGCTGCGTCGGGTCATCGCGTCTCATCCTTGACGATGGCATAGAGCCGGTCGTCGCCTTCGCGCGCCACCAGGCGCACGCGACCTGTGGCTTCGAGTTGGGCCACCGTCTCAGGCGTGATCGCGCGGCCATGCACGACCAGATGGGTGGCGCCGAGGTAGCCGAGTTCCTGCACCGCCGAGGCCGCCGGCAAGCGGGCGGCCACGGCCGCATGCACGTAGTAGCTGGCCGGCGTGAAGCCGCTGTAGCCGTTCAGCATGGGTTGGAAGTGGGTGGTCGAGGCGAGCACGTAGGGGCCATTGGCCTGAATCGACGACGGCGGCGGAAAGGGCAGTTCGACCAGCACCGCGTTTGAGAGCGCCGCCACATGAGTGTAGATGGCCGGGATGCCCTCGAAGCGGCGGAAGTCCATCGGCGCGCGCGTCGCCTCGAGTGACACGAGCAGCGACCCGATGATGGCGATAGCCGTGGCGTGCGTTGGCCACCGCCGCTCCAGTCGCCACACCCCGACGCCGGCGAGCGCGGCGAGCGCGAATAGCGACAGCCAGCCGATGCGGACCACCGCGCGAATGCCTTGCAGCAGCGCCACGTGATCGTAGAGCCAGCGGTAGCCGGGTAGCGACGGCCCGAACGACAGGGCCACGCCGGCCACGCCAATGGCCACCAACGCGCGATAGCGCGGCTCACGCCACGTGGCGGTGGCGGCGAGCGCGTAGGCCGCCAGCGCCAGCACCGCGATGCCGGGGAAGAGCGGCGACTGAGCCTCGAGCACGTCGTGGCTCCACCAGGCGTAGTGCAGGCGTCCGGCGGTGTAGATGTAGTCCTGCCAGTGAGCCGCATACATCGCCACGTCGTCGTAGCTACGCACGAGCCCCTGAGCGTTCCGCGCGTGATAGTAGGGCAGGAGGAACGGCACGAGCACCAGCGAACAGACGGCGGCCGCGGCCGCGACCAACGTCCACCGCCGCCCGGCGCCAGCGCCGATCCAGGCCGACGGCACGACCACCGCGGCGGCGATCATCGCGATCACGGTCATGACGAGCAGGTAGTTGGAGGTGAGCGACTGCAGCGCGCAGGCCGCGGCCAGAAGCCACGCCCAGCGCCACGCCGGCCGCGCCATGAGCTCGTGCAGGGCCAGTAGCGCGAAGGGCAGGAACTCCACGTGCATCGCCTGCATGTGGCCCATCCGCACGAAGATGTGCGCGTTGAAGGCGTAGGCGAGGCCGGCCACGATGCCGGCG
>JBDTWC010000207.1:0-5405 GCA_040006875.1 Acidobacteriota bacterium
ACCTGCCGCCCGGTGTACCCTCGCTGTGACGACTGTGCCATCGTGGCCGACTGCCCGCGCCTCGGCGTGACCAAAGTGGGCCACTCGAGAAAAGGAGAGTCCTGATGTCCGCTCGTGTTCGTACACTCGCGCTGAGCCTGACTGTGGTCGCCCTGTTTGCCGGTCCCGTTGCGGCGCAGGCGCCGGCCAAGCCCGCTGGCCCGGTCATCGTGGTCGAGACCTCCAGGGGCAGCTTCGAATTCGAGACCTTCCCAGCCGAGGCGCCCAAGACCGTCGCCCGGATCGTGGAGCTCGTGAAGCAGCGCTTCTACAACGGCATGCGCGTCCATCGCGTCGTTCCCAACTTCGTCATCCAGTTCGGCGACCCGCAGACCCGCGACATGACCAAGAAGGCGGCCTGGGGCACCGGCGGCAGCGGCAAGCCGATCGGCGTGGCCGAGATCTCGAAGACGCGGCTGCACGTGAAGGGCGCGGTGGCCATGGCCCATGCCGGCGATCCCGCGCAGGCCGACAGCCAGCTCTATGTGACGCTCAACCCCCGGCCAGAACTGAACGGCAAGTACACGGTGTTCGGGCGCGTGACGAGCGGCATGGACGTCGTGGAGAAGACGGTGGCCGAAGATCGCATCGTGCGCATGACCATCAAGTAGCGTTCGCCGGCGCCAGCCAGGGGAACCGTTCGATCAGCCCTGGCGGCAGGGGCGAGGGCACGTCCTGCTGCAATTGGCGCCGGATCTGCACCGCATTGGCCACGCCCTGCGCCGAGAAGTGGTTGTTGAAGAAGAGATACGTCTTCTTCACCTGCGCCGCAAGGCTGACGGCGGCCTCGGCCAGTGGCCTCAGCTCGTCGCTCGAATAAAGGTAGTTGTAGCGGTCTTCAGCGGCGGCGGGGCGCCACCACTCGGCAGCATTGCGGCCGTGGAAGCGCGCGTAGGCCAGCGCGGCCCCGGGCGATTCCTCGGGCGCGTGCCAGTTCTGCCGGATCGAGAAGCGGAACTTGGGCTCGTCAATCAGCACCCACGCGGCGCCGTAGGCGTCAAGCAGCGCCGCCGTGTCGGCTCCGCGATCGCTCCACGTCCGGTGGCGCAGTTCTATGGCCATGGCGTAGTCGGCAAAGGTTCGCAGCAGCCACCCGAGGTAGTCGACGCTGGCGGGTGTGGCCGTGAAGCTGGGCGGAAACTGCGCCAGCAGCGCCCCGAACTTCCCGGCCGCGGTCAGTGGCTCGACTCCCGACTTGAACTCGTCAACGTCGGTTTGGCGCACCACACTGGCGTGCCCGAGAGCGGCGGACCCGGCCCCCGGCGCGTGCGCCGCCAGCGCCTGTCCGAACATCGCGGGATGCGTGAACTTCTGAAACAGCTTGACCGCGAACTCGAACCCGGGCGGCGTGCGCTCGGCCCACTTCACGGTGACCGCGGCGCGAGGCTGACCGTAGAAAGTCGAGTTCACCTCGACCACGTCGAACCAGCGCGCGTAGAACTCCAGTTCGTCGAAGCCGCGCGGACGCGCGCCCTTGGCCGGATAGAACACGCCATTCCAGGTGCCGCGGCCGCCCGGATAACTCCACCCCGAGGTGCCGATCCGCAGGCTCATTTCGCCTTCGCGTAGGCCTCTTTGTCGAAGCCGAAAATCACCTTCGTGCCCTGCACCAGGATCGGCCGGCGAATGAGATTGGGCTGTTCCATCATCAGGTCGATCGCTTCCCTCTTCGACGTGGGCAGCGGCCGGGTCTTGAAGACCGGGCTGCGCGTGCTCACGAAGCGCAGGAAGTCGCTGGCGTCGATGTGCTGCTCCAGGAAGGCGCGGGTCGGCGGCGCCTTGTTGATGTCGCGGTCGTCCACCTCGACCCCGTGCTCGGCCAGGAAACTCCTGGCGTTCTTGCAGGTGGTTCAGGTGGGCTTGGTGTAGAAGGTGGCGGTGGGCATCGATGACTCCAGTGGGACCAGACTACAATAATCGATTGGGGCGCTGCGCGGCGCCAGCGCCATGCTGACCATCAACGAGATCTTCCATTCCATCCAGGGCGAGTCGAGTCACGCCGGCCGGCCGTGCGTGTTCGTGCGCCTGACCGCGTGCGACCTGCGCTGTAGCTGGTGCGACAGCCCCTACGCCTTCCACGAAGGGAGCAAGCGCTCGATCGACGAGATCGTGGCCGAGGTGATCGGCTTCGGCTGCAACCTGGTCGAGATGACCGGCGGTGAGCCGCTCCTGCAGAAGGAGGTCTATCCGCTGATGGATCGGCTGCACGAGGCCGGCCTGCAGGTGCTGATCGAAACCGGCGGCCATCGCAGCATCGAGCAGGTGCCGGCCTACGCCACCATCGTGATGGACGTGAAGTGCCCGGGCAGTGGCGAAGCGGCCCGGCACGACGGCGGCAATTTCGCGCGGCTGCGACCGCACGACGAGGTCAAGTTCGTGATTCGCGATCGCGCCGACTACGACTACGCCCGCGCCGTGGTCGCGCGTGAGGCGCTCGCCACCAAGGTGGCGGCGGTGTTGTTCTCGCCGGTGCACGGCGTGCTCGAGCCGAAGACGCTCTCGGAGTGGGTGCTGGCCGATCGGCTGTCCGTGCGCATGCAACTCCAGGCGCACAAGTACATCTGGGGCGCCGCGGTGCGTGGCGTCTAGCGTCGCCGCCGGGGCGGTGGCGGCTAGCTGCTGACCCGATCGCGGCCGCGCTCTTTGGCCCGGAAGAGGGCTGCATCGGCCCTGGCCACGAGCGACGCAAAGGCTTCCCCGGCTCGCAGCGTGGCCACGCCGACCGAGAGCGTGCACGACGGCGCGTCCTCGCCGGCCCGTTCGCGCACCTGACGGCGCAGGCGCTCGGCCACCTCTTTCGCCGCCTCCTCGTCCACGTCCGACACGAGCACGGTGAACTCTTCGCCGCCGTAGCGCGCCAGCAGGTCGCCAGGGCGCAGTCCAGCCGTGAGCGCTCGCGCGATGCGCCGCAACGCCGCGTCGCCCGCCGCGTGTCCGTGCCGATCGTTGAGGTCCTTGAAGCGATCGACGTCGGCCATCAGCAGCGCGCCGCCGCGCCCTTCGGTGAGCAGGCGGCCGACGTGCAGGGGAAACACCTCGTCGAACCAGCGACGGTTGTGCAGCGTGGTCAGGCCGTCGACCATCGAGAGGCGCTCGAAGCGGCGGCGCTCGTCGCTCGACTCGGCCAGCACCGCATGGTCGTGGCGCACCCGTCCGGCCAGCACGCGCAGCAGGTTCCGTGCGAACACGGCGCTCGACTCGATCAGATCCCACACCCGTTCGTGCTCGAGTTGCAGCAGCGTCGTCGCTTCGGCGGCGACGACGTTGGCCGACACCGGGTGCCCGTCGATGAGCGACAACTCGCCCACGCATTCGCCCGGGCCAAGCCGGATGTGCGGCGTGTCAACGCCCGGCAGGACCACATCGACCGCGCCGTCGATGACGATGAAGAGCGACGAGTTGAACTCGCCAGTGACGAGCAGCCGATCGCCCGGCGCCAGGCGGCGCGTGGTCGACGACTCGATGAGCACGGCGCGCATGCGCGGCGTCAGCTTGACGAAGAGCGGGGAGGCCTCGAGCGCGGTGCGCGCGGGGGCGGTCATGATGTCGCCACAGTGTGTCCGCTCCCCGGCCCGACGCGCAAGCCCGTGACGATGGGCCGGGGCAGCCCTGGCGGCCGTCTACCTCAGCACGCGGAACGCGTATCGCTGCAGCGCATCGGCATCGCCCTGCCACACCGTGACCACGTAGTCGTCAGGCGTCAGCGCGTACACGGGCAGCGTTACGCTCACCCGAACGCCATCCGCGGCGGCCGTGGCCGCATCCACCGGCCAGCGCTTCGCCTCGTCCGGGGCGCTCTGGGCCGACACCTCGGCGACGAGCGTGTCTGGCGCCGGCAGCTCGCCGGGCAAGCGCAGTTCCACCTGTGCCACGCCTGCAGGCACGGCGAACGCGTCGAGGGTCGTGGCGGTGGTGAGCACGTGCGCCCACGGCGCCGGCTGAGGCGCGGTCGTTGGCGCCGGGTTCGAGCAGGCGCTGGCGCTCAGAACGACTAGGGCCAAGGCTGATGTCGCGCATCCGATTCGCATGCCGTTCCAGTGTGCCAGCGACCGCCGCGGGCTGTCGAGCGGCCTGGCCCGGCGCCGGTCATTGAGGTCTGCGACAATGGAGCAATGCCGTCTGCTGTCGTCCTCTTGAGCGGAGGACTCGATTCCTACACCGCCGCCGCCGTGGCTGGCCGCGACGGCTTCGATCTCTACGCTCTCAGCATCCGCTACGGCCAGCGCCACGCGCAGGAACTGGCGGCCGCGCGCCGCGTCGCGGCTGTGCTTGGGGTGCGCCAGCATCTCGAGATCGACGTCGAGCTCTCGCGCATGGGCGGGTCGGCGCTGACCGCCGACATCGCCGTGCCCAAGGACGTGCCGATCGATCCGGCGGTCATCCCGATCACCT
The DNA here is from genome assembly GCA_040006875.1 of Acidobacteriota bacterium. Lineage (GTDB taxonomy): Bacteria > Acidobacteriota > Vicinamibacteria > Vicinamibacterales > UBA2999 > CADEFD01. The sequence continues at coordinate 4,432 of JBDTWC010000207.1, forward strand.
ACGTGCCGGCGCGCAACACCGTGTTCCTGTCGCTCGCGCTCGGCTGGGCCGAGGTAGTCGGTGCCGCCGACCTCGTCATTGGCGTCAACGCGCTCGACTACTCGGGCTATCCCGATTGTCGGCCGGAGTTCATCCGTGCCTTCGAGACGCTGGCGCGTCTGGCCACCAAGGCAGGGGTCGAAGGGCAGACGTTCACCGTACACACGCCGCTCATTGCCTTGTCGAAGGCCGACATCGTGCGACTCGGCATGACGCTCGGGCTCGACTTCGGTCTGACCCACAGTTGCTACGATCCGCTGCCCGATGGGTCGCCGTGCCGGCACTGCGACAGCTGTCGTTTGCGGGCGGAGGGCTTCGCCGCGGCCGGGGTAGCGGATCCGCTCCTGAGCGGAGCGCGCTGACCACGCCCGCGGCTCGTGGGATACTGCCGGCATTAGTCATGACCGAGCGCCTCTACTACACCGACTCCTATCTTCAGGAATGTGAGTCCGCCGTGCGGTCGTGCACGCCGGCGGGCGAGCACTTCGAAGTCGTGCTCGCCGCCACCGCGTTCTATCCGACATCGGGCGGACAGCCGCACGACACCGGCACGCTCGGCGGCCATCAGGTCGTCGACGTCATCGATCGTGACGACGCCGGCGTGACGCACGTCGTCAGCGGTGCGCTCGCCGCCGGCGCGGTCGTGCGCGGCCGCATCGACTGGGCCCGACGCTTCGATCACATGCAGCAGCACACCGGGCAGCATGTGCTGTCGGCGGCGTTCGAAACGGTGTGTCAGGCGCGCACCGAGAGCTTCCATCTCGGCACCATGACCGCAACCATCGACCTGCACCGGGCGTTGTCGCCGGCTGAGATCCGGGCGGCCGAAGACGAGGCCAATCGTGTCGTCTGGCAGGACCGCGAGGTGCGCGTGCGCTTCGTCTCGGCGGAAGAGGCGGCGACGCTGCCGCTGCGCAAGGAATCGGGCCGAGTCG
>JBDTWC010000208.1:0-5350 GCA_040006875.1 Acidobacteriota bacterium
CGCCCAACGAGCAGGTGCGCGAGGCGCCCTACATCCAGTACAACATCGACGCCACCAGGCGCGCGTTCGCGCTCGACACGATCCAGTCGCGGCCGCTCACTGGCGATGCGGAGCTGACCCGCGCCGACCTCGACAAGAATCGCGAGACCCTCGACAACGTGCGCCTGTGGGATCACAAGCCGCTGCTCGAGACCTTCGGGCAGATCCAGGAGATCCGGACCTACTACGACTTCACCGCGGTGGACAACGACCGCTACGAGATCGACGGCCAGTTGCGACAGGTCATGCTCTCGGCGCGCGAACTCAATCCCGCGGCCCTGCCCAACCGCACCTGGGTCAACGAGCGGCTCACCTTCACCCATGGCCACGGCCTCACCCTCGGGCCGGTTAACCAGGTGACGAGCGAAGGCCTGCCGGTGCTCTTCATCCGCGACCTGCCGCCGGTGTCGAGCGTGAACCTGCCGGTCACCGAGCCGAGTCTCTACTTCGGCGAGCTGTCGAACGAGTACGCGGTCGTGAAGACCAAGGCGCGCGAGTTCCACTACCCGAAGGGCGACGACAACGTCTTCACCACCTACGCGGGCTCGGGCGGCATCGTGCTCGACTCGTTCTGGAAGAAGCTGGCGTTTGCCGTGCGCTTCCGCGCCTATCAGCTGCTGCTGAGCGACGACATCACCACCGAGAGCCGGCTGATCTTCGATCGCCAGATCAAGCTGCGCGCCGAGAAGCTGGCGCCGTTTCTCACCTTCGACGAAGATCCGTATCTGGTCGTGAACGAGGGACGGCTCTTCTGGATGCTCGACGCCTATACCGTCACCAGCCGCTACCCGTACGCCAGCGAAGGCGCGCCCAACGTCAGCTACATGCGGAACGCCGTGAAGGTCGTCATCGACGCCTATCACGGCACCACCACCTTCTACCTGGCCGAACCCAACGACCCGATCATCCGCACCTACGCCAAAGCGTTCCCGAGCCTGCTGCAGCCGCTCAGCGCCATGCCGGCGGGGCTGCGCGCGCACGTGCGCTATCCCGAAGGGCTGTTCGGCCTGCAGTCCTCGGTCTACGCCACCTATCACATGACCAGCGCCGCGGTCTTCTACAACAAGGAAGATCAGTGGGAGGTCCCGACCATCGACGCCTCCGGTCAGGCGGTGCGCATGTCGCCCTACTACACCATCATGCGGCTGCCCGGTGAGAGCAGCGCCGAGTTCATCCAGATGCTGCCCTTCACGCCGCGGCGGCGCGACAACCTCGCCTCGTGGCTGGTCGCGCGCTCCGACGGCGACAAGTACGGCCAGCTCATGTCGTTCGAGTTCCCGAAGCAGAAGCTGGTCTTCGGTCCTCGCCAGGTCGTGGCCCGGATCAATCAGGACCAGGTGATCTCGCCGCAGATCACGCTGTGGAATCAGCAGGGCTCGGAGGTGATCCAGGGCACGCTGATGGTCATTCCGATCGAGGAGTCGCTGCTCTACGTACGCCCTCTCTACCTGCGCGCGCAGCAGGGTCGCATCCCCGAACTCACGCGCGTCATCGTCGCCTACCAGAACACGATCGTGATGGACCGCTCGCTCGACGCCGCGATCGCGCGTCTGTTCTCGCCCGAAGCAATCCGCGCCCGACGGGCCCAGCCGCAGAATGCGGCGGTGGTGACCGCACCCGCGGACGGCGCGGCGTCGGTGTCGACCACGCCGCCAGCTGCGACCGTGGCCACGCCCAGCGCGCCTGCCGGCCCGGTGACCGCGCCGGCGCCTGGACCGCTACCCGCCGCCATCGCGGCTCTGCCGCCCGCGCAGTTGACGGCCGAGGCCCAGGCCACTTATCAGCGCGCCATCGAGGCGCAGCGGGCCGGCGACTGGGCCAAGTACGGCGCGGAGATCACGCGCCTCGGACAGTTGCTGGAGCTCATCGCGCGACCGGCGAGCCCGCGGTAGCGCGATGGCGCGCCGCTAGTAGACGGCGCGCGCCGGCGTCGTGGTGGGCGCCAAGGCGAAGCGGGGCTCCACGGTCGTTCTCGCCGCCACCAGGTCGGCCACGTGGGCGCCCACCGCCGGGCCGTGCTTGAACCCGTGGCCGGAGCCGCCGCCGACGATCCACAGCTGCGGCCACGCCGGATGGCGGTCGATCAGGAAGTCGCCACTGGCGGTGTTCTCGTACTGGCAGACATGGGCATCGACCAGCGGAGCGTGCAGCAGCGCCGGGAAGCGGCGCGCGAAGAACGTTCTCACGACGCTCACCACGTCGGCGCCGACCACGCGATCGGCCCCGTCTGGATCGATCGGCGGGCCGTGCCGGTCGATGCCCACCTTGACGCCGTGCGTGTCGAGGTCGGGGACGCCGTAGAGCCCCGCTTCAAAGTCGATCCACGCGGGCAGGCGCTCCACGCCGAAACGCGCGTCGCCCGCCGGCACGCCGAAGTAGAGCACCTCCTGCCGGGTCGGGCGGATGCGCGCACCGACCGCCTCGGGCAGGAGCGACGGCAGCCACGGCCCGCACGCCAGCACGTAGTGGTCGGCTTCGAGGCGCTCACCATCGTTCAGGCGCACGATCGGCGCGGAGCACGACTCGTCGAGCGGCAGCACCCGCGCCTGGCGATAGGTGGCACCGTAGTGGCGCGCCGCCGCCACCGCCGCGGCCACGGCCCGCCGGGCGCGCAGCACGCCGCCCCGCGTTTCAAAGACTGCGTCGCCGAGACCGATGACGCCCAGTTGCGGGAAGCGGCTGGCCACGGTGGCGGCCGTCAGCACCTCGTGGGTCACCCCGACCGCCGCCAGCGTGCGGGCGGTGTCGGCCAGATAGGCGCCGCCCGGCGCGCCCAGGAACAGCGCGCCGCACTCGACCACCAGAGGTTCGCTGGCCCGCTTCGCCAGCCAGTGCCAGTCGGCAAGCGACGTCGTGGCCCAGCGCGAGTAGAGGGCGAGCGCGCCGTAGCCGGCGCGAATCACGCGCGAGTGGTCCGACGAGCTCGCGCGGCCGTTCGCGGGCCCGTACGCGTCGACGAGCGTGACCCGCCAGCCCTCACGCGCAAGGCGCAAGGCCGTCCAGGCGCCGAATACCCCCGCGCCGACCACGACCACCGAGCCCGTGCCCATCCCGCTCATACGTTCCAGTCGCCCGGCTTGATCGCGATCGCCACTACGGCCCACATCGTAGCGCCTCACGGGCCGTCACTGGCTACAGGCCTCGGCCAGCGGAGCCCGACCCGGCAGATGGCCACGTGCCATAATCGAAGCACCTCACCCGCATGCTCCACGACACCTTCCAGCGGCCGCTCCGCAACCTGCGCCTGTCAGTGACCGACCGCTGCAACCTGCGCTGTCAGTACTGCATGCCCGAGGCCGAGTACACCTGGCTGCCCAAGCAGGACGTGTTGACCTTCGAGGAGATCGCTCGGCTGACCGGCATCTTCGTTGGTCTGGGCGTGGACAAGCTGCGCCTCACCGGGGGCGAGCCGCTGCTGCGCACCAACCTCGCCAGTCTGATCGAGACACTGTCGCATCTTGCGGTGCGCGATCTGGCCATGACCACCAACGGCATCCTGCTCACGGCCCATGCCGCGGCGCTCAAGGCCGCGGGTCTCAAGCGCGTCACGGTGAGCCTCGACACGCTGCAGCGGGATCGCTTCGTGCGCCTGACCCGGCAAGATGAACTGACGCGCACGCTGGCCGGCATCGACACGGCCGCGCGCGACTTCCCCGGCTTCAAGATCGACACGGTCGTGATGCGCGGCGTCAATGACGACGAGATCGTAGACCTGATGGGATTCGCGCGCGACCGCGGCGCGGAGATCCGGTTCATCGAATACATGGACGTGGGCGGCGCCACCGGCTGGACGGCGCAGCAAGTGGTGTCGCGCGCCGAGCTCCTGGAGCGCATCGCCAGCGCGTTCGGGCCGATCGCGCCGGCCGAGAAGGAAGCCGCGGCGCCGGCGGACCGCTTCAGGCTGGATGACGGCACGCCTTTCGGCATCATCGCGTCGACCACGGCGCCGTTCTGCCGCGACTGCGACCGGGCCCGGCTCACGGCCGACGGGATGCTCTACCTGTGCCTCTACGCCACGCGCGGCCTGGATCTGCGCGCGCCGCTCCGGAACGACGCGAGCGACGACCAGCTCCGCGCCCTCATCACTGCGACGTGGCAGGCGCGCACCGATCGCGGCGCGGAGGCGCGCCTCGATGTGCCGGACCGCCGGCCCCTGATTCCCGTGAGCACGCTCAAGCGCGATCCGCATCTCGAGATGCACACGCGCGGCGGCTAGCGCCGCCCGAGCCTACGCGCAGTGCTGGTCGAAAGCGGCGGTGAGGGCCGCGGCGATCATGTCGGCTGAGCGGCCTTCGATGTCGCGCCGCTCCAGCATGAAAGCCACCTTGCCGTCCTTGAGCAGCGCGATCGAGGGCGACGACGGCGGATAGGGCGCCATGTGCACCCGGGCCTGTGCGGTCGCTTCCACGTCACCGCCGGCAAACACCGTGGCCAGGTGTGCGGGCTTCACGGCGTGCTGCACGGCCTTGGCGATGCCCGGACGGGCTTTGCCGGCGGCGCAGCCGCACACCGAGTTCACGACCAGCAACGTCGTGCCCGCGCGGGTCACGGCGGCATCCACTTCCTCGGGCGTGTGCAGTTCTTCGAAGCCGAGTCCGCTGAGCTCTTCGCGCATCGGGGCGATGAAGTGTTCGGGATAGCGCTGGACGATCATGTGGGTGTGGCTCCTGCGGCGCTCCGCGGGACGTGGGGACGCATTCGCGCGTCCAACACGGGGCGGAAACATGCGACCTCTCGATGATAGCGCACCAGCGCCCTGCCCAGGCCGCCACCACCAGCCCAGCTGACTCATGGTTCCAGACGTTCGCATTCGCCACCTGAACAGCCACGCGCCGCGCCCCGGCGCCTATGTCCTCTACTGGATGATCGCGGCGCGGCGCGCCCGCTCCAGCTTCGCGCTCGACCGCGCGCTCGAACAGGCACGCGCCCTCGGCGTCGGGCTGGTCGTGTTCGAGCCGCTGCGCGTCGCCTATCCCTGGGCGAGCGTGCGCCTCCATCGCTTCGTGCTCGACGGCATGGAGGACAACCAGCGCGCGTTCGACCGGCCAGGCGTGACCTACCTGCCATATCTGGAGCCTGAGCCGGACGCGGGCGCCGGCCTGCTGGCGGCGCTGACCGCGTCTGCGGCCGTGGTCGTCACCGACGAGTTCCCATGCGGGTTTCTGCCGCGGATGGTGACGGCGGCCGCCGCCCGCGTGCCCATGGCCATGGAGGCCGTCGACGGCAACGGCTTGATCCCGCTGCGCGCCACCGACCACGCCTTCCCCACGGCCTACGCCTTTCGCCGTCAGGTCCAGACCTCGCTGCGCGC